>WTIF01000368.1:0-3940 GCA_011522845.1 Deltaproteobacteria bacterium | reverse complement strand
GCAAATGGGTTATCTTTCTTGGGATTGTCGATTTCTGGATTTAACGGAATCTCGCAGGCTGATTGGCCTTGCTCCTCACACAAATTTCGAATTGGAAGGGATAGTATTGCCTGATCTTCTAGAAGACCTAGCCAATCAATCTGATCATCTCGATAAAAGTCTGTGTCCAAATCTTCATCTTCCAATAAAATTTCTTTGCCGCTCTGTGATTCCAAGTTTGTTTCTGGAACCATTTTGAAGGTGAATTCTTCATCTACGTCAAGTCTCAGCGGCTGGCCACAACGGTCGCATGCAATTGACAGCGTTCCCGCAAGATTTCCAGAGCAGGTAACCTCTTCTTTTTTCCTTTCAAAGTTGATCCTATAATTCAGAAATGAACCGTCTGCCACCGAAATATCATCAAGTCTGGGCATATCATCTGTCTGAAGTTGACCTTCTTGAAGCCAGGCTTTGGATTCTGACAACTTAGAGACTTGAATAAATCTTTCCATGTCACTCAATCGCCTGCGGCCTTGATCTCCTCTAACGTTCTTGCAGTGGGCAAAGGATCTGATTTTTCGCTGATTACAGGGAATTCTTGGCTTTTATCAGCATTGATCTCTAAATATTCTTGATACTTCTCAGGCAGATCCACATCCGCATAAATTGCCTCGACAGGACATTCTTCCACACAGGCGTTGCAGTCAATGCATGATTCGGGGTTGATATAGACCATTTCTGGTCCTTCGTGGAAGGCCTCGACAGGACAGACCTCCACACAGTCAGTATACTTGCATCCATTGCAATGTGCCGTGACAACATAAGTCATGGGTAGCCTTCGACTGAGGAAAAAATTGAACCAAACTATTTTGAATAAAATTAAACCGTCTAAACTAAATCTAATTTGTATTGAGAGCAAGTTGAAACTGGGCAAAACCATTGCTAACGACTTAAAATGTTCATTCGTTTGCAAGCGCCGCTTACCACCATATGCCAAATTTTTGGTGTTTGGCTTGTTATTAAGGCCTCTATTGGTTAATTTTCAAAGTCGATTAACCAAGATTTTCTACCTTTTACAAAGATAATTTCTGATGATGAAATGGCTTGCACTAGGTTCAGCAATTCTCACTTGGCCTCTCATTTCATTTGGTGCCTTTGTACGCCTCAAGGGTGCTGGACTGGCTTGCCCAGACTGGCCACTGTGCTACGGTCAATTAATTCCACCACCTGGTTACGAGATTGCGCTCGAAGTAGGCCATCGCTTCATTGCCACCCTGCTTGGGATGTTGATTGTTTGGATGGTGATACTCGCTTTCTCCCGTCCCCATTATCGTGAATACAGAAGTCTAAGCCTCGTATGCTTGGTAATGGTTGTCATCCAGGGTATTCTCGGTGGTCTAACAGTTACGATGCTGCTGAACCCCTACATCGTCACAGGTCACCTGATCGGTGGAAATCTTACCTTTGCCCTGCTGGTTTATTTCGCTTGGAAGACTTTCCATCTCAATAAGCGTCCACAAACATTCAGTTGGGTAAGGTGGAGTAGCTGGAGTCCAATGACCAAAAAGATTGCTGGAATGGCCCTAGTACTTACGATCATCCTAATTTCGGGTGGTAAAAACAGTACAACCTATTCTGGTTATTCCTGCTCTGCTTTTCCTGGTTGTCATAGTGGTGCTCCTCTATCCATAGCCATACCAGCCCCGGATGGAAGCCCCAACGTACCCGAAGCTTTTGTGGGGCAGTTCATGCCGAATCACTTCAACGAATGGATTCACATGCTGCATCGCTTCTTCGCTATTTTTGGGGGAACTTGGTTGATGTTCATGGCTTGGCAACTGCGCACAAATTCACCTCTATCCGGAATCCGTCATGTCGGCACTGCGATTCTGCTTCTGATTCCATCGGAGGTATTAGTCGGCATAGTCAATGCGCTTTACCGTATTCCCGTTCCAGTTTCTGCCCTCCATACCGCTATTGCTGCAACCCTGGTTGGCTTGATAGCATATGCGCTCAGTGAATCGGTACTCTTGTCTAACGAAAGCGAGTCTGCTTCAACCGAACAAATAACCGCACGTCCAGCTAGAACCGGAGTTGCCGCATGAATACGCTCCCATTCTCAAACCGTACAGCGATCAGCGCGATTATCACAGTCAGCACTGTTGTTTTCCTCTTTTTGTTGTGGTTGCTCTATTTCAAAGAAAGTAGTGGCGCTGAGACAGAAATGGATTTGAGCTTTATGCCTGCGCTCAATGCGTTGCTGAACTCAGCTTGCGCACTCTTCCTGGCTCTCGGAGTCATTGCGATCAAGCAAGGAGACAAGGAGCGTCATTGGCGGATGATGCTGACCGCACTGGGATTTTCTGCAGTTTTCCTGGTTTCCTACTTGGTCTATCACCATTTTCAAGGAGACACTCCCTTCGAAGGTTCTGGCTTTATCCGACCAATTTATTTCTTCATCTTAATCAGCCACATTGTTCTTTCAGCAGTCATGCTGCCCATGATTTTCACAACTCTCTATTTTGCTGCCACAAAAAACTTCACTTCTCACCGCCGACTGGCAAGATACACTTTCCCGGTCTGGATGTATGTTTCGGTTACTGGGGTTTTGGTGTACCTGATTCTTTATCATTGGCCCACCGCTTAAATAACTACGATGGCTCCATCTGAGCCATCACCTGTCGAAGTCGTCCAAAAGTCTTCCAATCTAATGCCCAAACGCGATCGCGGCCCGGTTTTTACCCCTCTTGAATCCCGCAGTATTCTCAGCCTCAGCAGCATCATGTTTTTTCGGATGTTCGGGCTCTTTCTTGTACTTCCGGTCTTCAGTCTATTAGCTCAAGAGTTGGATGGTGCCACTCCATTGTTGATCGGACTGGCCTTTGGTGGGTACGGGTTGACTCAAGCCCTGCTGCAAATTCCATTTGGCATTTGGAGTGATCGCATAGGCAGGAAACCAGTCATCATGGCGGGTCTTTTCTTGTTCATTATCGGCAGCCTGATTGCAGCTTTTGCTGACAATATTTATTTGATGATCGTAGCTCGCTTGCTTCAAGGGGCTGGGGCCATCAGTTCTGCGGTCTTTGCCTTGATTGCAGATCTGACAAGACCGGAAGTGCGTACTAGGGCGAACGCTGGCATCGGTGCAAGCATTGGAATGGCTTTCGGTGGAGCTTTTTTTATTGCCCCCTTCTTAGGTGGTTTTGCAGGATTATCCGGGATTTTTGGCCTCATTACCCTAATGGCAACAGTTGGTTTGTTGATCCTTTGGCGATTTGTTCCTGAACCAGAAAATCAATCCAGGACACCAAATACTCCAACTCTGGAGATGATCAAATCTGTATTGGTCTTGCCTTCGATTCGTACAATTGACTTCGGGGCATTTGTTTGTAGTACAGGTCTCTCAGCTGTTTTTTTCATGATTCCAATCCAACTTGCAGAGCAAGGTTGGATAAGCTCTGAGCTATGGAAAATTTATCTTCCAATGCTGTTGAGCGGGGGCTTGATCATGGTTGCAGCTGCGATTGTAGCAGAAACAAAAAATCGCTTTCGCGAGGTAATGTTTGTAGGAGTAGGTTTTTTGATAGCGTCTGTTCTCTGTTTGGCTTTTTTTCAGGAGTCTCAGGACAAATTCCTACTGATTGCAGGACTCTTCTTGTTCTTCATGGGCTTTAATGTTTTTGAGCCACTATTCCCATCACTCGTTACTCGGCTGACAAACCCAACAACCAAAGGCACTGCTAGTGGTGTTTACAATTTTTGTCAGTTTGTCGGTCATTTTGCGGGAGCAGCAATTGCTGGAATCTTCTACTCCACAAATTTACTTTTTCTGCTGGGGTTGCTCCTGATGATCAATCTGGGTTTCCTGTTTCTTCTCTACAAAAATTTCTCAAATCCTATTCCTCGCGAAAAAGCAGATACTGAGAAAATAAAATCAAAGCCAGAATCTTTTTGACAGAAT
>WTIF01000284.1 GCA_011522845.1 Deltaproteobacteria bacterium | reverse complement strand
TATTCATGTTGTAGGTTACAGCAACCGTATCCTGTTGGGTATGATCAAGATGGTAGTTCCAGCTAGCCCAAGCTTTTTTGCGATTGGGTAGAAGTGAAATGTCCTGATGCAACACAGCTTCATTTCTTTGATATGGAATTGATCCAAGAATGTCTTTTTCCTGTACGGTTGCGTCCTGAAGCATTCGAAGTGCCTGATCACTGTGGCAGGCAAGCACTACCTCATCAAAACGCTCTTTGCCAGCTGTAGAAAAAATCTCAACAAAATTTGGTTTTCTGCGAATCTCCATCACTGGTGTGTTAAGCCGAACGTTGTCAACAAATGAAGAACTCAACTTCTTGACATATTCCTGAGAGCCACCAGGGATTGTGTACCATTGAGGTCGATTTGCTACGTTTAGAAGTCCATGGTTTTCAAAAAATCGTGCAAAATATTTGATCGGAAAATCCAACATTTGCTCGGTACTTGTTGACCAAATCGCTGCACCCATTGGGATGATGTAATGATCGCAGAATAAAGCTCCATACCTTCTCTCCCTCAGAAAGTCTCCGAGGGTGAGGTGATCTTGATTGCTCTCCAGCAGTTCCTTTGCCTCCTTGTTAAAGCGGAGAATATCCGTGAGCATCGCCCAAAAGGAAGGCCTCACTAGATTTCTCCTCTGTGCAAAAAGAGTATCTAGTGTGTGCCCGTTATACTCGAAATCTCTTTGCTCGTCTTTTACGCTGAAACTCATTTCAGTAGCTTTGCCCTCTATTCCAATCTCCTTCATCAGTGAAATAAAATTGGGGTATGTCCAGTCATTAAAGACAATGAATCCAGTATCTACAGGAATTTTGCCTTCAGGAAGATCTACGGTAACTGTGTTGGAATGACCACCTAGTTTGGGTGCAGCTTCAAAAAGGGTGATTTGATGACGAGGATGCAGGCGGTAGGCAGCTGTTAGTCCGGCAATGCCTGAACCAACGATGGCAATTTTCATGGCTTCCTTTGATGCTGAACGGCATAGATGACTAAGTTCTGGCCGCAATTTATTAATCGAACTGACTTTTCAGACAACGGCAATACCCAAACATCTACTCCCAGGGATCAGAAAGCCTCTCAGGCAGCTAACTTTCTTATTTTTTAAACCTCTAAGTCTTAAATTGCGAGAAAATAAAAACTTTTTCGGGGATACTATAAGTTCCGTGAGAATATTGTTTTGAAAAAATCAAGAGAGTGATGATGCCAAGGGTATTCGGGCAGTTGCAACTAGCTGTTTCAGCATTTGTTCCACACTTCTCTTTCCGACAAACCCATCAGCTCCTAATTCCCTAACAGCTATTCGACTTTGGTCATTTGTCATTGAACTGAACACTAAAATCGGAATATTTTTGGTCCTTGAGTCAGACTTCAATCGTCTGATGACCTCATGTCCTGAGATGATTGGCATCTCAATGTCTGTAATTATCAATGGTATTTTCGAGATGTCTGAAATTTCTTGGACGTACTCTAGAAGAGGGCCTCCATTTTCAAAAATCTTGAAAGAGAGATTCAACTTCTCGAAGAAATTCTTGAGATACATCTGCGCGGAGCGACTGTCCTCAGCAACAAGAATTGTCCCATTTTTTAGTGATTCTGGTATTTCGACATTGTTCAAAGGTAAATTTTGAACATCTTCTTGGATCCCTGAAAATTCATGAGGCAAAACTTCTGTCAGCAAATATTCCACATCAAGAATGAGACAGACTGAAGACCCATCATCAAGCAGGGTGTAATTGAGATTTCGGTCAACCGGCATGTACTCATGAAATTTTAAAGGAAGGACATCCTGCCAATCTCTCGTGATAATTTGGTGAATACCACCAACTCTTAACGCAATTTGAATGTTATTGAAATTGCAGAAGATGACCGAAGAATTCCTCTCCTCTTGCTCACTCAAATCGGTTCTGAGCCAACGTGGTAGATTGACTAGCGGGACTGGTTGATTCCTGATGTAAACAATTCCCTCGATATACTCGTTAGCCCTTGGAATCTCGCTAATTGTGAAATGCTTTGCTCGCTGAATTTCAAATGTCTTAAAAACATTAATTCCATAATACGGCTGCTCTTCGTTAATTCGAAAGACGATCAGTTTTAAGGCGTTATTTGATGAAGAATTTTCGTTCATTAGATTGTATGAAGTGGATCATTTGAAGGCATCAGGACCAAAGTCTCCAAAGAGTTCGCATCGCGACAATCAGCAGAAATATCCCAAAAACTTGTTTCAATTTTTTGGTATCTAATCGATGGGAAATTGTTGCGCCCAGTGGAGCCAAGATTACGGTCATCAAACAAATGCAAAGTGCCGCGAGCCAGTGAATAAAGCCGAAAGAGAATTCAGGAAGGTTTGGGTTCTCCCAACCTGAGACAATAAATCCAACGGTTCCGGGTAGGGCAATCACAAAGCCTAGACTAGCTGAAGTTCCAACCGCTTGATGCATCTTGATACCCATCATGCTCATTACCGGAACGTTCATAGCCCCTCCTCCAATCCCCACCATAGCAGAGATGATCCCCGTTAGTCCTGTCAGATTCCCAATCAAAAATCTATTCGGTTCGTGAACAATCTCATTGGAGGCATTGCTCGGAATGATCATCCTGACAGAGACAACAACGGCCATAAACCCGAAGATCATAGCTAGTACTCCTCCGCTGAGGCTGCCTGCTACGAATCCTCCAAATCCTGCTCCCAGAGATGTTGGAATGAGCGAATATTTGAGGAGTTGTTGATCAACAGAGCCCCTTTTAAGATGGGCTTTTGCAGAGGAAAGGGAGGTGGCAATGATTGTTGCGAGCGAGGTTCCAATTGCCAGGTGGGGAATAACGGCCTCAGAAACCTGCATAAGATCGAACACAAAGACCAAAGGAGGTACCAGAATGATTCCTCCTCCAATACCCAACATACCAGCCATGATTCCAGCCAAAGAGCCTGCCAGCAGCAGAATCAGGATTGATTCTGCTAACTCCCATGAGAATTCCATCAGCTCTCAAAATCGATAAGTAAATCCAAACAAGGGCTGGTAGTTGTTGACCCGAAGTGTTTTTGCAGTTTCCCCATCGGCTCGTTCGACAAAGGTGGCATCTCGATAATTTTTGTAACTGATCAAAGAATTCCACCAAGAGTGAATCGCAATGGCTTCTGTCAAATTAAAATCTCCCTTTGCAGGATGATATACCGTACCTAGGTAAAGTCCCGCCAAGAACGCTGCTCCAGGATTGGCACTGAATCCTGAGCCATCATGAGCAACAGCGAATAAACTACTAGCCACAAAAATACTTGTCCATCGTGCGGCACCCTTACTAAAACTACGATTTAAACCTCTGTAGATTGATCGCTGGATGAATCCCCGAAAAAACATTTCCTCACCAGCCCCGGTCAATTGACTGTTGATGAAGTCAATCCTCTGCATCTGCTCACGCGTCAGTTCAGCATCAACATGATAAGTCAAATTTGGTGTTCCAGGTGTGACGAGTTGAATTCCAGTTGGAATCCAAAATGTGTAAGAATCTCCAAATTTCCAGAATTGAAATGGTGAGAAAATTTCCCAGTAGGTGTCTGTGTTGTCCTCACACCCGCCATCGTAAAAGTCATAAAACGTGATTAAGCTGATATTAGTGTATAGTCTCAGATAAGCCATTGTATAATAAGTTTCTTTGCTCAAGTAGATGTCAGTGACATCCTCTCCATCTTCATTCTTTGACTCTTTGAACACTTCATCAGGATATGCTTGGAGGTTTTCGCTATCTGAGTACTGCATGTAGCCATTGATAGCCCACCACCTCAATCCGCCAAAAATAAGCGCTTTGTCGTAGTCATCATTGATTACGTAACCTAATCCAGGGACCAGCCATTCAGCAAGGGCCGCCCCAGCGCATTTGAGGTCAGCACGGGCTTGAAAGGGGGCCATCATCAGGCCAAGCCCAAGGAGGCAGATGATGGTGGCTGAATTTAGCTTGTAGCGAAGAACTTGACCCATTCAACTTACTCACTATCGTATTTCAAATTTTTCTTTCCAATCGCGGAGAACTAGCATGTCGGAACAAATGTACCCTGTAACGAAGCAGGGACATGAACAACTCAAAACGGAGTTGAAGCATCTGATGTCTGTGGTACGACCTGAAGTGGTTCAGGCAATTGCAGACGCCAGGGAGCATGGGGACTTAAAAGAAAACGCGGAATACCATGCGGCCAAAGAGCGCCAAGGATTCGTGGAGGGTCGTATTCAGGAACTCAATGGCAAGCTAGCACAATGCAATGTCATTGACATAAGTCGTCTCAGCGGAGAAAAAGTCATCTTCGGTGCTACAGTCACTTATGTGGATATTGAAACAGACGAGGAAAAAACTTACCAGATTGTCGGTGAAGATGAGGCCGACCTCGAGAAAGGGAAGATTTCCTACAATTCACCAATTGCGCGGGCTTTGATTGGGAAGACTGTTGGTGATTCTTTGATCATCCCAATCCCAAAAGGCAAAGTTGAGGTAGAGATTACAGATCTAGAATTCGTGGACAAATAATTTCCAGATGGCTATTCGTCAAAGGCTGGATTTGTTGCTTGTTGAGCGTCATCTAGCTCCAAGTCGTGAGAGAGCTCAGTCTTTGATTCTGGCCGGCAAGGTTCTGGTCAATACGGAAAGAATCGACAAACCTGGCAAGAGCGTAGATTTGGACTCAGAATTGGTAATTCAAGCGCAGGATCATCCATATGTTAGCCGAGGTGGAGTCAAGCTCGCTGGGGCTATTCGGGAGTTCCAAATTGAAGTCCCTGATCGAATTGCTCTGGATGTGGGGGCATCGACAGGAGGATTCACAGATTGCTTACTGCAGCACGGAGCACAGAAGGTCTACGCTGTGGATGTAGGCTATGGTCAACTTGCTTGGAAACTTCGACAGGATCCAAGAGTAGTCAACTGGGAACGCACAAATATACGTTATCTTGACCCAGTTAATCTAGCAGATCCCATTCAATTAGTTGTGGTAGATGCCTCCTTCATTTCTCTCCGATTGATATTGCCAAAACTTTATGAACTGATGAATGTTGGTTCGCAACTTTTAGCGCTTGTCAAACCTCAATTTGAAGCTGGTCGAAAGGAGGTTGGCAAGGGGGGAAGAGTTAAAGATGAAGCTGTTCATGCCAGAGTACTTAATGAAATCATTGAGGCTGCAATCATCCAAGGGTTCCGCATGCTTGGC
>WTIF01000386.1 GCA_011522845.1 Deltaproteobacteria bacterium | reverse complement strand
TCCAGTCATCATAAGTACAATTCTTCATTTTCAGCACAATCATCGTATTCAGCATTGTAAGTCCTCTGCACTAGTAATTATTCTTCAACCTGTCGGTTGTATAGTTGATTAGAATTGAATAAATTTGGCTCAAATTGAATGGTCTGGCTCCCAGGGGCCAAAAAACTCAATCTTCTAAAACAATGACTTGGAGAGATGATGGATCCACCCCAACCTCATCCACATAATTAGGATTTTTTGCCAAAAATTGCTTGCCTGATTCTGCAGACTCCATTTCCTCGACAATGAAGACCCGCCCAGTTTCCTCCTGATAACCGTACTCTAGGAAAAAGATACCCGAATCCTCTCTGGCTTTCTTGTGATGGTCACTTTCAATAGCATTTTTCCAATGTTCATAGCCTCTGGTTAGCTTGATACTAGCGATGATTTTCATTCTGCCCCGTCTGACATGTGTCACTGAGATGCTAACTTACATTAGCAAGGATGTATGAGCTAAATATCGACCAGATGGTAGTCAAGAGGCAAGTAGTCTTTTTAGATTGGCCAGCTTTGATAAGCTGCTCAGTGAAAATTTCTGGTGACACACGATGTATTGGAAAAGAAAGTGTCTGAACGGAAAAAGGATTTGTTGAATTTATGAAAAACTATCCTATGTTTAGTGAATTCTTAAATTGAAGGTCTCAATTGAAAACTGTAACCAAGGCCAGAGAATGCTTGGTTACGGACAGATTAGATTCGTACTTTGAAATTACCATAAATCAAAAAAGGACAGCACATGAAGATGGTTCAGTGGGGCATCATTGGTCCCGGTTCAATCGCAGCTAATTTTGCCCAAGGCTTGGCAGAGTGTGATCATGGAACGCTTTGCGCCATAGCTAGTCGTGATGCGGAACGCTGCAAGGCTTTTGGAGAGCGCTTTTCAGTGCCATCTGAAGGTTGGTTTAACAGCTATGATGACTTATTGGCAGCGCCCCAGGTCGAGGCAGTCTACATTGCCACGCCCCATCCGTTTCATGCAGATTTGGTGATTCGAGCTTTGCGAGCTGGCAAGCATGTAGTCGTTGAAAAGCCAGCCGGCCTGATTCCTGGAGAGGTCGTCGCCATGGCGGACGTTGCCAAGGAAACCGGACGCTTCTTCATGGAGGGCTTCATGTATCGCTGCCATCCCCAGATTGAGCGCTTGGTAGAATTGATCGGAAATGGTGAGATTGGGAAGGTTCAACACATTGAAGCAAGTTTTGGTTTTGCTTCGAACTACAACCCAGATTCACGTCTGGACAATCCTGCTTTGGCTGGGGGAGCGATTCTCGACGTGGGTGTCTATCCAGTCTCCCTTGCTAGGTTGGTGGCTGGAGCAGCCCAGAGCTTGCCGTTCGCTGAACCGTTGGAGATTCAGGCAATCGGCACGCTCGGTCCACTGGGTGTCGATGAAACGGCTTATGCTCTCCTCAAGTTTGATCAAGGCATCACCGCCAGTTGTGCTACTTCAATCCGAAGAGCGATGGACAATTCGGCAACGATCATCGGTAGCAAGGGACGCATCCACCTGCCAAATCCTTGGGTCCCTGGACGTGACGCGGGTCCTTCCGATGCGGTCATTGAGATTGAAGTAGCTGGTGAGAAGCGCGTCGAGCAACTCAAGGATCCTCGGATTCTCTTTGCTCATGAAGCGGAACTAGCCAGTCGGGCTATCATTGATGGGCGAACGGAAGCTCCAAGCCCGGCACCAAATTTATCAGACAGTGTGGGTAACGCTCGTGTCATTGCAACCTGGCGCGAAGCCACCGGTTACAAGCTTCCTGGAGAAAGTCCATCTCACATTCGAAGACTCAACGGTACGCTACCAGCGAATCTTCCCGCAATTCCTCGGGTCAAAATTCCTGGAATGACCGGTGAAATTAGCTCCCTGATCATGGGCTGTGACAACCGAGATACCCTCGATGAAGGTGCAATTGTCTGGGACGCCTGGTGGGAGGCTGGTGGAAATGGCTTTGATACCGGTTTCATCTATGGAGGTGGTGTCCATGAAACGGTGCTGGGGCAATGGATGACAGCCCGTGGAATCACGAAGGATGCCCGTGTTGTTGTCAAGGGTGTGCACAGTCCATACTGCCTGCCAGATGTGATTGCAACCCAGTTAGCCATTTCCCTGGAACGCTTACAGATCGAACGAGCACCTATTTACATCATGCATCGCGACAATCCCGATGTGCCTGTGGATGAGTTCGTAGATGCTTTGAATGCTCTCCACGCCAAAGGACTGATTGAGACCTTTGGTGGTTCCAACTGGTCAGTGGCCCGCTTCAAAGAAGCCAACGCCTATGCCGCTTCAAAGGGACTGCAACCTCTGAAAATCCTTAACAACAATCTCTCGCTTGCGGTGATGGAAAAACCAGTCTGGGACGGTTGTATCACCTCCAATACACCGGAAATGCTTGGCTTTTTGAGGGAGACTGGCACTACACACCTGTCCTGGTCCTCACAGGCGAGAGGCTATTTTCTGCAACCGGGCCAAGGAACCGCCTTGTCACCTGACACGACCGGGGATGTCTGTTTTTCTTCTGAAGCCAACGCAGAGCGTCGTAGGCGAGCAACTCAACTGGCAGGGGAAAAGGGAGTAAAGGCCCAAAACATTGCGACAGCCTGGGTGTTGGGTCAGCAGTTTCCATCGCTGGCGCTTATCGGACCACGCAGTCCCAGTGAAATTGCCACGACCTTACCGGCGATGACAGTATCCCTGAGTGCTGCTGAGGTTGCCTGGTTGAACCTGGAGAGTAGTGAGCGTTAGGGGAATGAGGAGAGTGCTGAGTCGATTCGGCAATCCGACGATGTGCTTGGAAAAGGAAGGATGAACAGCCTCAATGGGAGGTGTTTCGGGAGATGCAAGCGGAGAGGTTGTCTGAACCCAACCAGGACATCGTAGCAAGGGGAGGAGCATTATTGATTGGCCACAGAGAATCGGGCATGAAAGCAGAACCCGCTGGCACTGTTGTTCTCCATTTACCTGCACACTGCAGGTCGTGCTCAGAATGTGGCTTGACCCCAGTTGGTTTCAGACAATGCGTGATTTTTTACTGGACTGCCGGCACTTGGAGTAGACTTTCCAGTACTGCCAGAGAAATGAAGACTACGCCCACATAGGCGGCCCAGATCGCAATGTTTCGGTTTGTTTTATCAGTTTGTCCATACTGCATGTTGCCTCTTTGGAATTAGTTATTTGACGGAAAGTGAATGTGCCCATTAACCTATCAGGCATTTCAAAAAACTCGGAGGACAACGGGGGGAGACTTGAAAAGAGAACCGATGGGCAGCCAATCAATTGGTCTTTTCCCTGCGAACTAACTCAAACCCGGATTGGAGGTAAAGACATATGACGAAAGGAGAAGCCTTCGATAAGGCATGGCGACGGGCTATTCAGAAAGGAGATTTCGCTTTGTATGATGAAATCGTGCATCCTGATTATGAGTCGGTGAATCATGGTGTGAAGTTAGATAAAAACTCGAGCAAACGGGTTTTGTTGAAGCGCAAAGGCAAAGTGATCATGGGTCCCTATGAAGTGCTTTACGAGAATGATGAATTCTTGTGTATTCAGCGGTTTTCAAGAGTCAATAAGTATGTGTACATCTCAATGTTGTCTGGCGTTCATTATAAGTTTGGGAAAGTGATTGGCCAACAAACCATGCGGGAGCAGTTGGATTATGATCCCAGTGAAGGCCAGGATTGGAACTGGGAAGATTACGAGTAAGAGGCATCTGAAACTATGAAAAAACGAATCTTGCTCACAGTGTTACTGATGGCATTTGCCACACTAATTTTTGGACTTGAAGAAGAAGATTTAGAGAAGTTTTTAGCGACCAACCAATGTGTCAATTGTGATCTGGCACTGGCAGACTTGGCAGGTAGGAATCTAAGCAAAGCCAGGTTGAGAGGAACTGATCTGTTTGGTGTCAAGCTCAAGAAAGCTGATCTGAGTGAGGCTGAGCTTGTGGGAGTGAATTTGATTGAAGCGGATCTGAGCCAAACGAATCTGAGGAATGCTGACTTGAGTGGAGCTGATCTTTGGGGGGCTATCCTGATCGGGGTAGACCTGCGTGGGGCAAAGTTGAATGGAGTGGTCTTGGATTTTGCAGACCTGGAACAGGCCAAATTTTGTAATACCACCATGTCAGATGGATCAATTAGAAATGATGATTGCTAGCTACACCAAAAGTTTCAATTGCTGATGCCGAAGAATCCAGATTCATCCAAATATCACGAACTCCCTCATTCCAGAGCCTACCAGCGTCATCGCTTTGAAGAGATTCAACATGGGCGTACTTTTGTTGATCGACACTACTATCGAGTCTTGATCGAAGCGATGGTCAGTGATCTTTATGATCCGAAACGAAAGCAACTCAAATTGTTGGAAGAAGCGTGGTCGTCCTCAGAAATTTCTGAAGCCAATGATTTTTGTGAATCGTAAAGAATTCGAGAAAGGGAAAAATAATGAAAGTAGGCATCACTGGAGCAGATGGAACAATTGGAACTGTCTTGCGCAATGGGTTGTCGGGGCAACATGAATTAACATCATTCACTCTGGAAGCAAATCAGGAACTTGGCTCTACAAAAATTGACCTATCCAAAAGTGCTGAGGTTGTCGGCAAGTTCTCTGGTCTGGATGCATTGATTCATCTGGCAGCTGATCCAAGTCCCAACGCACCCTGGGAGAGTGTTCAGCCAAATAATATAGAAGCCACCTACAATGTCTTCAAGGAGTGCGAGAGGGCTGGCGTAAGGAAGATTATTTTTGCCAGTACGAATCACACTCAGCATGGAGACACTCTCTTGACTACGACAGAGACTCTAGATCCTTCGAAGAATAAAATTCTTTCACTATCAGATCCCACGAACCCCGATTCCTTGTACGCAGTTTCTAAGTTGTTTGGTGAGAATTTAGGAAAATACTTTTCTGAAAGATATGGAATTCAATTTGTTGGACTCAGAATCGGCTGGGTGGTCAAGGGCAATGACCCCACGATTATGCAGGGTACTCCTTCAGAAGATTACATGAGAGCGATGTACTTAAGTCATCGGGATTGCGTGCATGCTTTTGAGAGAGCATTGGAAGTCGATAAAAAATATTTACTTGCTTACGCCATCAGCAATAACTCCAAAAAAGTCTTCGAACTGACAGAGACCATCGCTTCTCTTGATTTTCATCCCGTCGATGATGCAGAAACATTTTTCTGAAGCGGCGA
>WTIF01000130.1:15527-19137 GCA_011522845.1 Deltaproteobacteria bacterium | reverse complement strand
AAGACCCTGGAAGAACCACCGAGCCATGTGAAGTTCATTCTGGCCACAACAGATACCCATAAGGTGCCCGTCACTATTCTTTCCCGATGTCAACGTTATGATTTCCAACGAATCCCCTTGCCAAGAATGCTAGAATTTCTGGGCCAGGCAGCTGTCCAGGAAAATTTACAACTCAGCCCAAAATCATTGGAGTTGATTGCTCGTCACGCCGCTGGAGGTATGCGGGACGCTCTGACAGCTCTTGATCAGGTACTAAGTTTTGCCGGGGAGCAGGCAAGTGAAGCGGAGGTGCGGCAGATTCTGGGAATTGCTGATGCCTCCATGCGGTTTCAATTGCTAGAATGCCTTTTTCGTAAGCAATTGGGACCAGCAATGCAGGCTTTTCAGGAACTCTATCGACACGGGTTTGACCTGCAGGAGTTGTTGCAGGAGCTACTGCAATCAGTGAAAACTTTATCTCTGTACTTGGCTTTATCTGGAGATTTGAGCTTTGCAGAAGTCGCAGAGGACGAGCAGGAGCAGTATCGTCAATTGGCTAGTTTGACGACACAAGGGGAGTTACAACAGATGTTTCATCTGCTGATGCAATTAGAAGAGCAGATGAAACGTAGTGTTCATGCACGAATTTGCTTTGAGATGACGTTACTGCAATTAGCTTCTGTGCAGCCACTGGTCGGAGTGAAGGATATGCTCCAGCAAATCCGCACATTACGGCAAGAGGCCGATGGAAGAGTTGATTCACCAGAACCAGCAAAGACAATAGATCAATCAAATCAATTTCAGCCAACCAACTCTCCAACGAAACCTAGTTTTTATGCTTCAGCTACCAACGTAACTTCGCCACCACCAGTTGTTGAGGAGCCATCGGTATCCAATGAGCCCCCCGTCGAATCGTTTGAGGAGCGTACTTCTGTAGCTAAAACAGCAATCCAAAGGCTAAAGGCGCAGGGTGGTGGAACAGGGTTAGAGCAAAAAAAAACTCCAAATTTTGGCACTGAGCCGCAACAATCATTAAAATCTGCTGAAGTCAGGGAGCCAAAGTCTTCAGAAAGTTGGTTAGAGGTTGGATCTGAACAGTGGGATGAACCGCAGGAACCTCCGCTGAATTGGCAGGAATTCGTACAATTTGTGCACAGTCGCGCCTCCGTGATTGGTACGCTGCTGCGTACGGCGCTACCTGTAGATTTGCAAGCTGATGTTTGGCAATTGCGATTTCGGCATCCGCCCGACTTGTTCAGCAAGGAACATCAGGGAAAGCTTGAACAACTGGCTCGGGAGTTTGCCGGTAGATCAGTTCATATTCAACGAGATGATCAGCCGACAACAGAAGGCACGACATTGCAGGAGTACGATCAATGGAAGAATCGGGAACTGAAAAGACAGCGGGAGAATCAAGCCCGTGAGGATGCTCAAGTGAAGGACATCCTTCAAATCTTTGCTGGTAGCGAAGTCTACGATATTGAGTTGCACTGAAGGGTGGGTTTATGCCAGCGAAAATTCACCAAAACATCGACCTCTTATAGGAGTGATTATGTTTGATATGGGCGAGCTGATGAAAAAAGCTCAAGAACTTTCCACCAATATGCAGGAGCAGCAGGAGCAGCTAGCAAAAGAAACGATTGAAGTTTCTGTTGGGGGAGAAATGGTCAAAATGACCTTCAACGGAAAACTCGAAGCGCAGTCCCTACAAATCGACCCTGAAGTGATCGATCCGAATGATCCTGAAACCCTCCAAGACCTCGTGCTCTCTGCTGTCAATGAAGGCATTCGCCAAGGGCAGCAGCGAATGCAAACCGCGCTGACCCAGCAGTTTGGCAACTTTGGCAACATTGCAGCCAACCTGAACCTGCCTGGCTTCCCAAAGGCCTGAATGACAGATCCGAACGTTACTCCTTCCTGGTACCTGATCGAAGAAGAAGAGCCGCGTAGTGGTAGCTTCAATATGGCTGCTGATGAATGGCTTCTTCGCCAGCAAAGTTCAGGAATGGTTCCTACTCTTCGGCTCTATCGCTGGAATCGCTGGACACTGTCATTGGGTCGCAATGAGAAGCTCGATGAAGAGTTTGATTTAGATTGGTGTCGTCAGCGGAATATCGTTGTGCTCCGTCGTACAACAGGAGGACGTGCTGTTCTTCATGGTGGGGACTTGACGTATTCACTGATTGGCTGTTTGCAGGAACCCCCATTTTGTGGTGGGCCGATTGAGACTTATGAACTCATCGCTCAAGGATTCTACCAGTTTTTTGAGGAGATTGGTCTGAAGCCCCAAATACAGGAGCGAAAATCCAGCGCCCCGATGGAATCTCATGTTTGCTTTTCTGCTCCAGCAGCCTATGAAATTCTGTTACAGGATCGCAAGGTGATCGGCAACGCCCAGCGAGTGATCACGAGTGGCCAGTATGTCCCTGGTCAAGCACGCTCTCGCTCTTTTCTGCAGCATGGTTCCATTCCACTTCAGGACCAGATTCCAATGCTTGCAGGGATTTTTCATAACGCAACAGCGGCACAATTGCGCCGTGAGATGATCTCTTTGGAAGCCACCGGATGCTTGAGCCAATTCTCACAGCGAGAATTGCAGGATGTACTTCTGGAGGCACTTTCTCAAGCCTTCGGAATTCAATGGCAACGCCGATCTTGGACAGAAGAGGAATTGAGAGGCATTTCTCGTTTGCAGGAGGAATTTCAGATCCTAGAAGGCGCTGAAGCCAATTAGTTTTGATTCCGACAATCAGCAAATAGAATAGGAGCTACGCCCCTGAAAAGCTCGGGTATAAGACAATGTGTTTCATCGATCATTTCTGGAAAGAGCTGTCTGGTGTTCCCTTGAAGCATTTCATGACCCACGGATAGCTACTGGTAACGTAGTACCCATAACGACCATTGGTTATCCTGCCGTTGCATTCGTCCAGATCCCCACTACCCGCCTGGTATTCATAGTCGTCTACGTAAGTACCATCATAATTTCCACTAGGGAAAGCTCCTTCTCCCGATTGACTTTGTCGAGCACCACTTCTGAGAACATAGCTTGAAGTGACTCTGCGGAAGTCTCCATTATCGTCGATAAAGGGGCCGTAAATCGGGAAGCCATCTGCAGCAAAACCAATCACTCCTGAAGCTTTGCCTCCTGAGACATACATGGCAACAGGATCTCCGTGATAATGGTAAGTTCCGTTGGGTTGGGTATGGGCATTGTGGGAATCTGTTCCAAACTGATTCAGGGGAGACATGGGGTCATAGCGCCAAGGAGTATTCGTCTGGAAACAACCGATCTTTTCTTGTCCAAGTGGCTCAGGCCCAATCCCATAGCAAGCAGCAGCTAGCAAATCGAGTTTAGCTCCATTTAGGAAGACGGCATTGTCATATTCCAGCGATAGTTGGGTCGGACTATTTGCTACCGTTGGTGAAACAGGAATTTTGAAAGTTGTGTTGACCTCGCTGACTGTTGTTGCGAATGCACCTGTGTCATTGACATCGTGATTAGGGATTGAGTTGCTGCTGATCGTACAGGTGCTGCCGTCTGTAGTGATGGAGAGCGATCCTTCCAAAGTACGGTTCTTGCCAAGATCTTTGATCGTGGAAGTGAATTCACCGATGTACGCACTGCAAGATG
>WTIF01000130.1:0-15427 GCA_011522845.1 Deltaproteobacteria bacterium | reverse complement strand
TCTGAAGGTGTGTTGCCGTTGTCATCGGAACTACCAACAGTATCGGAAGAGCCTCCGGGGGGAGAACAGGCAACTACTCCAGCCAAGATGAGTGATAAAGAGCTACAAATCAGAAGTTTTTTCATCATGAATACTCCCGAAGATGCTCGAAAAAGTGATGCCCAGGCCCCTTTGAAAGCTTGGGCACAGTAGATAGGCCACAAGAGCTAAGAAACAAGCAGGCTTTCCCAGTGAATACCTGAAAAAAGGAGGTGGTTTAGCCTCAGTCAGCCTGCAAGAACAAATACTGGGAACCCTGAGGGGTGCTCACGAGTAACAATACACCATCCTCAGTGGAGATATCACGAGCTGCTCGCTGGAAGTCAGCCATGGAGTTGATGCTCTGGCGATTCATCTCCACAATCATCATACCTGCACGTAATCCGCCGTTGAACGCTGGGGAATCTGGTTTGACAGCTGTGATTACAATCCCACTCTGGATTGTTTCATAACCCAGACGTTGGGCCATTTCTGGTGTCAATTCCTGGACTGCAAAGCCGAGCTCAGAGCTTGGTGACTTGGTTGAAGAATTGACGTCCGCCTGTCCGGGTTGCTTAGGTCGCTCGTCTAGTCGCACACTCAGTGTCATCGGTACTTTGTTGCGGACTAGGTCGAGATCGACTTTGGCATCTGCACGGGCTTCAGCAACTAGATTGCGTAACCCGTTGCTATTCTCGATTGTGTTTCCGTTAAGGCGTAAGATTACATCGCCTTTCTGTAGTCCTGCCTTCTCAGCGGGTGTGCCTGGCATCACTCCTGTCACTAAGGATCCCTTGGCTTGATCAAGCCCAAAGGCCTTGGCCAGCTCTGGAGTCATGTCCTGAATACCAACGCCCAACCAACCACGGGAAACTTGGCCGGTTTCGATCAGTTCATTCATGACCCGACGAGCCATGTTGATCGGCACGGCAAAGCCGATTCCCTGGTAGCCACCCGAGCGACTGAAAATAGCTGTATTTACGCCTACAATCTTGCCTTCTAGGTCAACGAGGGGACCTCCGCTGTTCCCTGGATTGATTGCAGCATCGGTCTGAATGAAGTCTTCATATTCGGCAATCCCCATTCCAGTTCGACCCTTGGCGCTGACAATACCGAAAGTAACGGTATGTGACAGACCGAAAGGGTTGCCAATGGCAATCACAGATTCCCCAACCAGTATGTTATCGGAGTCTCCCATCTGTAGGACAGGCATGTCCGTTCCTTCAATCTTGATCACGGAAATGTCGGTGGCTGGATCGGTGCCAATCAAGCGTGCCTTGAGTTCCTGACCATCGTAGAGCTGGACCGTGATCTTATCAGCCTCACCGACAACATGGTGGTTAGTTAGGATATAACCATCAGATCGAACGATTGCACCTGAACCGGAGCCTTCCTGACGAGGTCGGTTTTGGAACGGCCCCCTCACGTTGACAAGTTTTTGCTCCACCTTGATGTGGACCACGGACTTCTGAACTGATTGTACTAACTCAGCCCTTGCCTTAGAGGCCTGAATTAACGGATCCATGAACGGCTTGCTCTCAGACCAGGCCGGGCCCGTGGTCATGAGTAAAATCAGCAAACCTCCCAGCAAGGCAAGTAATTTGAGTTGATAACTCCGGAAAACTAGTTTCCCGTGGACTAAAAAATGGTTCTGCATGATTCCTCAAAAATTAGATAAAAGTTGTTTAGTACGAGCAACTACTAACTCCACTTAGACAGAATTAGTCATTAGAGTTCATGTGGCATCATGCTCAGCATTACTTTCGGATTTGCCGTGTTGCCATCGAGAACGTCGGTCATCGTCTCGTTCCTTATGACGCATGCTGTGATCTCTCATCCCACGCTGCCACATCCCCCTTTGCCTAGGTTGTTGTTCCTTCCACTGCTTCCACTGGGTGGGTGTCAGTATCTGGTGAACAGTGCCCAGTTCAGTTGTGCGCAGATTGGCCATCTTCAGGTGTAGGTCTGCCATCTGCTGATTGTGCTTCTGCAGGGCTTCCTGATCAAAGGTTTCCTGCTGCATCAACTGGCGCTTATCCAGTTGCATCAACTCACGCTGGAAGCGTAGGGTGATCATCTCCCGCTGACTTTGCTGAGCAGTGTCTTCCAAGCGATTGATTTGCTCTTCACTGAGATTCATGTCCTCCTGCATGTGTAGGAGGACCAGTGATACTGAACTTGGCCCGCGTTGGAAACCGTTCATCCTCCAAGATCGTTCATCACCTCTGAATCGGTGCTTGCCCTGTCGCTTTTCATCGAAGTGATGACCTCGTCGCTCCTCTCGCCAACCTTTGCCTCCTTCTCCGCGGTGATCAACAAGTTGTGCTTGCCCTGCCGAGGTCGTGTTGAGCGAATTGGTGGTCTGTGCCAGCGCAATCGGGGTCGCTAGGCTTGTGGTGAGTAGGGTGCCTACGATGGCTTTTTGCCAGAGTTGCTTTTTCATTGTCTCTCCTTCATTTGAATTGGATCATTACTAAATTCGGGTACTTGCCCCGATAAACTAATAATGATTCTAGTTAGAAAATATGAAGAAATTTTGGAGGGATTGTGGAGATTTTGTGAAGAACGAAAATACTGAAGGAATGGTTGGAACTTACTTGTCGTTTCTAGGGTTGAGGCTATAGTAGCCGACGGTTTGACGGATGTAATTTCGAGAGGGGATCTGTGGAGAAAGTATTTTTTGGGCTTGGTAGTAATTTGGGAGATCGAGCCCGCTATCTGCAGCAGGCACGTGAAGCTTTGACCGACCTGCCTTTACAGGAATTTCAGGCGTCTTCGGTTTATGAAAGCCTGCCACTAGCCAATATGGATCAACCACTCTACCTGAATCAGGTAGTCTGTGGTCAGACCACACTAGGTCCAGAGACTTTGCTGGAGACTTGTCTGCAAATTGAGAAAAGATTGGGACGGATTCGCTGGGAACACTGGGGGCCCAGAATTATTGATATTGATTTGTTGTCATATGGCAATCTCTGCTTACGATCACAGCGTTTGACCATTCCCCATCCAGAACTATCGAATCGCAGCTTTGTACTGCTTCCCTTGTCTGAATTGGAACCGAGTTGGATACATCCGGAAAGTGAAGAAACCTTGGATACGATCTGGCAGCAGTGGCAAGATCAACATCCTGATGAAAGCCTGCCGATAATTTGGAATCCACAGAAAAGTCTGGCGAAGTAAAGTTGATTCAACTCTGAAGCGCATGGGCTGTATCAACAAAATGCTGTACTTTGGTAAAAGGAGTGTCTGCTAGCAGTCCGTGGCTTAAGTTCAGAATGTGAGAGCGGCCACCGGTGGCTGCCAGACAGGCTTGGGTGGCTTGAGTAATCTCTGTCAAGCTACCATCTCTGAGAAGTTGATTACTCACATTACCCTGCCAGATCAGATCAGGGTACAGTTCTTGTGCTTTTCTCAGATCGATACACGTGCCGACACTAAGTCCTTTGGCACCGCTCTGTGCCATCCAGTCAAGATATGGGCATTCTTTGGCAAACAGTAAGGAGTTTGCACCTTGAGTGAGTCCTGCAAATACTTGTTGTTGAGTCGGTAGCGCCCAGCGTTCATAAAGCTCTGGGCTCAATTCGTCGGCAAAGGATTCAAATAATTGCACTGCTTGAGCCCCTTGGGCTAGTTGATAGTTCAGGTAGTCGATGGTCATCTGGGTTAGTTTTTCGAGCAATGGCTCTACAAGCTTGGGATGATCTTCAAAGATTTCCAGAACCTTTTTCTGCTGACGATGAGGGGAGCCTCCGGCTAACAAAAAGAAAGCCAGTGTGACAGGAGCTCCAGCAAATCCAAGTACAGGCAACTCACCCCGCAGCTCTTCGTGAATTCCTTGTAAGATGGCTCCAACATGACTCAGGTCAGTTGCTGGATCGGGCAGTCGTAGTTGGTGAACTTGTGCCAGAGTTTGTATTGGCTCACTGATCGGTCCTGGACGAAAAATGAATGGTGCACCCATGGGAGCCAGTGGTGTCAGGATATCCTGAAACATGATGATCGCATCAACCCCAAGTCGCTTGGGTAGCAGGGAAACTCGAATTGATTGTGCAACATCCCCAAACAGTTCCTCCAAGGGACGCCCGTCTGCTTCCCGAAGGGCAATATATTCGGGATCGGTTCTACCCGCCTGCCGCATCATCCAAACCGGTACTCGGGATACCGGCTCCCCACGGAAGACACGGAGCAAGAGGTCATTTTTTTGGGTGTTGTCGATTTGAGCCATTAATCTATTGGGAATATGCATGAAGAAGAAAAGTGCGCCATTGATTCAGAACGCACCTTGCGAACGTTGTCACGGTACCCATGTCCTGATTGAAACGGTCCCCGGGCAGCGCTACGCAAGAGGGCGACTCTGCGAGTGCTTCCCTACACCTTGCCACGCTTGTAGTGGAACAGGCTTTATTTTGCGACGAGACCGTTTCCATCGCGAAATGGCAGCGAGTTGCCCAGAGTGTGTTGGACGCCTGCAGCGGGTGGAATTGTACAACGAAGCCCGAGTGCCGAGACGTTATCTACATAGCCGTCTGCAAGCAACGGATCAAGACAAGCACAATGCTCAGATTTTCTCTCTGCTTGACGCAATTCATCGCAACCTGCCGGACTATCTACGTACGCACCAAGAACAGGGCTCAACAACGGATGACTTGAAAGGCATGGTGCTAATGGGGCCACCTGGTACAGGCAAGACACATTTGCTCAGTGGCTTTGTGTATCAGTGTACGATTACCCATGGGATTTCCTGCGTGTTCCAAGGCTTTACGGAATTACTTTCTGAACTCAGACAAGGCTATTCCGATGGCAAGTCGGACATGGAAATCATAGAACCTCACCTGCTTGCAGATGTATTGATCATCGATGATATGGGCAAAGGACGCAACACCCCATGGGAATTGGGCATCCTGGATACCCTGATCACGGAGCGCTACAACCGAGATCGAATTGTGATGGTGACGACGAACTACACGGAAGCAGAAGAAAATACACTGCGTGAGAGGGTTCTGAGCAAGGACCGAAGCGAGGAAGAACAGTTTCTCAGTGATACTATCCGCAAGCGAGTCGGAGAGAGAATCTACTCACGTTTGCGTGAAATGTGTTACTTCGAGGAATTGAATGGTCCTGATCGTAGGCAAGTCGATTGAACCTAGCCTCAAACAGAATTTGTCCACCGGTGTTGCCAAGATAGAATCAGACTAGTCCTGTTGAGGGTGCCAGCCCAAACATTAGATTCATGTTCTGCAGCGCTTGCCCTGCAGCTCCCTTCACCAGATTGTCGATTGCACTGACGATCACCCAATCCTGACCTTGTTCTTGTCGGAACAAGTTCATCACACAATGATTACTGTGTGCAACGGCTTTTAGATCAGGCATCACGCCTGGCTCCAGCAAATGCACGAAGGCCTTGTCTGCACAGAAATCCTGATAGCATTTTCGCAGTTCTGCCTCTTCAATTGGCTCACTAAAGCGTAGATAGATTGTACTCAAGATCCCTCTGTTCACGGGCAGCAGATGAGGCGTGAAGATAATATCTCCAAGTTGTTCTTCAGGATAGCCCTGCTGGGTCAGATATAGCTGAATTTCAGGTCGATGTTGGTGCTGGAAGATCTTGTAGGGTTTCAGATTCTCATTGACATCAACATAATTGGTCGTTGAATTTTCTACTCTTCCACCAGCCCCACTGACTCCGGACTTGGCATCAATCACCGGAGGAACTTTCAGTTTTTTCAGGTGATCTCCCAGTGGCCATAGAGCAAGCAAAGCCCCAGTGGGATAACATCCTGGATTAGCAACCAGCCTGGCAGTGGCGATCTGTTCAGCAAAGACCTCAGCGAGTCCAAAAACAGCTTTTTCCAACCAACTTTCTTCAGGAGCTAGTTTGTAATGCTTGGCTGTCAGTTCTGGTGTTTGGAGCCGAAACATTCCTGAAAGATCAATTATTCTTACTCCGTCAGCGTGAAGACGAGGAACCCACTCCAAGCTGGCTTCGTTAGGAACTGCAAGGAAAGCGACATCGCACTCGGCTACATCAATGTCGTGGCCTGTGAAGGTCAGAGAGGAACTTTGATAAGCAGGTAATAACCGACTAACAGGCATGCCGTCGTAGCGTTCGGATGTGACATGACGCACGTTAGCATTCGGATGTCTCCTGAGCCAGGTCAGTAGTTCCAGACCAGAAAGACCTCCAGCCCCAAGGATGGCGATCTGCAAATGTTCGGACATGCCGTAGATCCTCAAGAAAATCTTTCAATCATAGTTGACGTTTCACAATTCGGTTGATTCACCTGAATCGTTGTTGATAGTACTCCTCGTGAAAGCCTACCAGAAATTCATCATCAATACGCCAGGTAGGAGCCCGCAGATTCCCACTAGGACCCATCACGCTGGCAAGAATCTCCTCAGGATTGTCCGTCGCTGGATTCCATTCCAACAGCTTTTTTCCTTTGGCTACAGTCACTTTTGTAGCTCCCCGAATTAGTTCCCAAGCAGCTTCTGCTGGGATTTTTTCTTTACTGGCGTTGATACGTTCCTCTACAGAAACACTATTTGCGTCAAGAAACTCTTGCGCTCGTTTACACGTGGTTCAACCGTTACGGAAGTAACCCCATTGAATTGAGATAGACATAATCATTCTCAAAGAAAAGTTAGGCCACCTGCTCCTTCAGGGAAGGCTTGGATGGCGAGGATAGTCTTGTTCTAACAATGCAGAACTGAACAGAAAATCAGCTGTTGCCGCGCTACAAGCCATGGGAATATCCCAAACAACAGCGAGCCGAAGCAAGGCCTTGACATCGGGGTCATGAGGCTGAGAGGTCAAGGGATCCCAGAAGAAAACAAGTAGATCTAGTTTTTCAGTGGCAATGAGTGCTCCGATTTGCTGATCACCACCAAGAGGCCCGCTGAGCAATCGTGTGATAGGCAGATTCAACTGTTGCTGAAGTAGCGAGCCGGTCGTGCCGGTTGCATACAGCTCGTGTTGACGCAGCTGCTCCAGATGCCGTTTTGCCCAAGCCAGCAGGAGAGGCTTTTTGTGATCATGAGCAACAAGCGCGATTCGTTTTTGTTTGGGCAGGGAAGAGGCCATTCAAAAGAACTGGAAGTGGAGACCTTAGGGTTGCCAGAGATAAAGAAATCCAGAACTGGGCATCAGTGAATCAGGTACACGAACAAGGTTGACTTCTGCAGCACTGCTTCCCAACAAAGATGGTTGGAAGGAACTCGGTCGCTGATAGGCCACTACGGTTGCACTCGAAGCGCCTGTACGCATTTGAGCAGCCAACAAAGCATCTTCCAAGTATCCGACATGATCTACGAGTTTCAATTTCTGAGCTTCTTCTGCCGGAAAAATGCTGCCATCTGCCAACTTGCGTGCATCTTCTTGAGGAAGTTGTCGATTTTCAGCAACAAGTCCGACAAAACGATCATAGTGAGCGTTCAGAATACGAAGTAAGATTTCACGACTCTCTTGGCCAATGGGCTTCAAAGGTACTGCCAGTTCCTGCTTCGTAGATCCACTCGCGAGCACTTGCCCCTGTATGCCAATTTTTTCAAGCAGTCCTTCAGCATTAAAACGCACCATGACCACTCCAATACTCCCTACGACTGATGTTGGATTAGCCCAGATTTCATCACCAGCCAATGCCGCGTAGTAACCTCCCGAAGCTCCAATGGCTCCAATGCTGACGACAATCGGCTTGCCGCTGCGTTGCCTGAATTGTTTCAACTCATGAAACAGTACATCAGCAGTAGTTACCTCTCCTCCGGGTGAGTTGATGTGCAACAGTACGGCTCGAACTGCGGGATCTCTTGCTGCCATCACCAACTGTTCTCGCACTTCATCCAGGTCAATACTGCTTCTGCGGCTGCCCACGTTTGAAATCCAGTTAGACGCCATCATCCCACTGAGTTCAATCAGCGCAATCTTGGTCTCTCCACTTCCACCTAGGACACGCTCTTCCAGAGGTTGATCACGACTGATGGGTAGCTCCAGATTGACGTAGCAACCACTGAGAGAAATCAGGAGGGTGATGGCGATGAGTAAGTGTCTCATTGGGAATCTTTTTCAAGAAGATGGGTGTCGATCTGATGGAGAATTCCCTCAGGCGTCAACTGACTAGTGTCAATGATTAGATCAAAATTGGCTGGGTCGGCGATATCCACACCATAGAGGCGTTGAAAATTCTGGCGCATTGTGAGGTATCGCTGTCGATTCGTAAGAATCGATTCTTCAATATTTTTGGCACTCTCTGTGGCCCGATGGGCAGAGAAAATACGTTCAGCAGCCACCTCTTCGCTGACGGTGAGCAAAATTTTGCAGGCGTCAGGTACACAGTGAAACCCGAGGTGAGCATCCAAGACGAAGTTTTCGTTTTCTTCACCAAATTTCCGTTGAGCTTCATCAATTTTGCGATCTACTTCCGGATGGGTTGTGACAAATTCAGTCAAAAATTGGGTGATGTCTTGGAAGCCTTGTTCCAATGCCATTTGGCGCATGAAATCACCCGTGGAGCGAATTTCCAGACCATATTTGTCAGCTAACAATCGTCGTACAGTCGATTTACCAGAGCCAGGAGGACCAGCTAGCGTCAGTTTCATGAAAAATCCTCATGAGCCGAGTGAGTAACAGATCATTCGATGTTCTGCATTTGTTCACGGATTTTTTCCAGTTCAGCCTTGATCTCAACTACTGTGTGGCTGACACTGGTGTCGTTGCACTTAGAAGCCATCGTATTGGCTTCCCGATTCAATTCTTGAAGCAGGAAGTCACCACGTTTGCCAATCTCTCTCTCCTGCTGCAAGGTCTCCTGCAGGTGTTGCAGGTGCGTACCAAAGCGGACGATTTCTTCACTGATATCGAGACGTTCTGCCATCAAGGCTACTTCCTGATGTAGCCGTTCAGCGTCAAGCTTGGCCTGCAGTTCACTCAGATGATCCAGCAGTCTTTGTTGAAATTGCTGCGGCAAGTGCTTGGAGTGAGCTTCGATCTTTTGTGCGAGTTGAGCGCAGCGCTGAAGGCGTGACTGTATATCTTCCAGCATGGCCTGGCCTTCCCGCTCTTTCATCGATTTGAGGGCTTGCAAAGCAAGCTCAAGGCTTTCCCAGATTAACTTTTCTCCCAGCTCAGACGGAATCTCCAGATCAACTGATTCGCCAAGCAAATCTCGCTGACTGAACAGGTCTTTCATTGAAACCTGAACCTCACGCCCAGTCAATTCCTCAAATTGGGAAAGTAGGCTGGCGTAATGTCGTACGGCTGATTCCTGCCAGTGTGGAAAGCCCTGGGCACTCTGAGTCATGGATTCCAGACGTATGCTGCCATCGACCTTGCCTCGTTGGCATACCTTTTTCACTTTCTCCTTGACAGATGCCTCCAATGTCAGCAATCCATTGGGGAGCCGTAGTCGAACATCCAAGAACCGCTGATTGACAGATCGGATTTCAACTTGGCAGAGCCAGCCGTCCTGTTCGCACTGTGCGGTACCATAACCTGTCATCGAAACGGCCATCTACTGCTCCTGAATTTGTGCATATTGTGACAAGAAAAACAAAACAAGCGATATGGACAGTTGGTAGCCTTTACTTTCTTTCAGGAATCTAGCAAGCTCTTAGTAACAGCCATGTTTGCCAATTTCTCATCCTGACAAAAGCCATGTTCCAGCTTCTACGTAAGTGGCAACGTCGTTCTCAGGAACTGCCAGAAGACATTATTGATTACAAGCACCAGTGCGAGCAGTTGGTCAATAAGTACGAGACGCTACTGGATCAGATTTCTCAGTACATGCAAACGGAGGAACGCATCCTTGGCAAAGAACAAGCGGAGGTAGTAGCTCCACCTCCCCAAGACACGGGCATCTTCGAACTGTTGACAATCAAAGGCGAACTGCTGCGCATTACGGAAGAGTGCGATAAATTGATGAACAAAGGATTCCGTGAACCGACCATTGCGCCACTGCAAAAAGAAGCGATGGAACTGCTGATTAGCCAACTTCAAAATTTGCGGCAGTATTCCGATCAGATCGAAGAAGCACTTCTAGACTTCGAGGAAAAACTGATGGAGATGGAAGAACTGGCTTCCACCCGTGGTCTTCGCAACTGAATTAATCCCATTCTTTTTCACCAGCGCCAGCCACCATCTTGATAGACCGTGGTGGTGATGATCTCTTCGTCTGGAACATCCTGATTGAAGGCCTGACGATCTCTCCGTTCCTGCGCAAGCTGGCTTCCCTGCTCAATCACATCAGCAATCACTTCTTCGCCCATCACCTCATTCCCGTCTTCATCTTCATAGCCTAACTCATCAATACGAATCTGCTCTCTGGTGATGGACTCCAACTCATCGAAGAGCGTCCCCATTGCCAGATCAAAGTACCAATCTGGACTTGCGAAGAAACTCTCATCGCTGAGCATCGCCAAGAAGACAACACGATATGGATCAATCCCCTTGTGTTCCGCCGCGGCTACACGTAAGTCAGCCCAGCGCTCGTCCTCAAGCAGATCTGTCTCTGGATCAGCAAAAGTCCCTGCCCCTAAGTCGACAAAGGCATAGATTTCAAAGTGAGCCTGATAAGAGACTTGTTGCTGGACCAATCGGTCATAGCTTTGCTGACCTTTTTCACTGAGTTGGTAGTACTGCTCAACATCAAGCTGAACAAGGTCCTGCTGTTCCAATTCCTTGAGATTGGATTCGATCGTTTTGTGATTCTGATCCAGAAAGGAAAAATGAATCTTATCTTGTGAACTGGCGATGTGGTGGAGCAGTAGCAAGATACTGAATTCTTGACGTTGTGAGTCTGTCAGGGACTTGCGTTCGGTACTCATAGAGGTGTTTCAGAACGTGGTGGGTTTTCCTAGATGATCGCTGAGCAATCTTGCGAAACAGTCATAGAATTCTTCTTGCTCAGCTTCTGCAAACCAGCGGTCATTGTCTGCTTGGTACTTAAAGTGCCAGCCTCGGGCATTGCCCGCCAACCAGATTTCATGAATAGCTCGTTGGGTATTGAGCACAATGATTCCAGGACGCTCCTCGAAGGCAATTTGTAGCTTGTCGGGGGTGCGGTCGTAGTCAAGCAGATCTTCGTGCCGATCCAGTAATTTTTCGACTTGCCGGAAGACATGTTCTGCGCGTTGTGAATACTCCTTGTTGTCCATTGTTTTCTCCCCAGTTGAGCAAATGAAACAGGTTAGAGCAGCGTCTTTGAGAGTCAATACAAAACCCCGTGGCTTTGTGGTTGCGTCTTGGTAGCAAACCTTGCAGACTGAATTGCTTATTCTGACAACATTTTTGAGTGGAGGCTTCTATGCGGTCTGTCCGGAACCTGATGATGTGGTTCGTGTGCTTGCTGCTGATGGTGGGTCCAGTTTTAGGTAGTGCTCTGGATTCAATGGATGAACGTTTTGAACAGCGAAGTTATCGGCGCTTTTTGTTGCCCAATGGGTTGAAGATTCTGTTGGTTTCAGATCCAACGGTGCGCAAAGCCGCAGCGTCTCTGACTGTGGGTGTTGGTGCGATGAGTGATCCGGAAATGCATCAAGGGTTGGCGCACTACCTTGAGCACATGCTATTTCTAGGCACGGAAAAGTACCCAGAGGCTGGGGAATATCAACAGTTTGTCTCTAATCGAGGTGGCTATACGAACGCTTACACGGCTGGAGATCATACAAACTACCACTTTGAGATTGACCCAGATCATCTGGATGGGGCGCTGGATCGATTTGCCCAGTTTTTCACAGCACCTCTGTTCAATACACAGTATCTGGAACGAGAGCGGCGCATTGTCGATTCTGAACACTCCAAGAATATTCCCAACGATTTTCGAAGACTCTTCGAAGTCCGCAAGCAGACCTATGTTCCTGGACATCCCCTGCAGAAATTCAGCACGGGTAATCTGCAAACCCTTGGATTCACCACACGCGACGATGTGATTGACTTCTACACTCGCTACTATTCCAGCAATCGAATGACCTTGGCTGTCTCAGGTACGCAGTCACTCGATGAGCTACAGGAAATGGTGGTGCCTCGTTTTTACGAGATCGTTGACCGGAATCTTGATGAGATTACCTTCCCTACAGAATATCTTGCTCCGAACTCAAGATTTCGGCTGCTGCAAGTGAAGCCACTCAGTGAAATTCGTTCACTAACGCTCAGCTTCCCATTGCCCTCTACCCAGCAGTATTATTCGAGCCAACCACTGAATCTCTTGGGATTTCTAGTTGGGCACGAAGGAAAAGGTAGTTTGCTTTCCCTGTTGAAGTCTAAGAACTTGGCGACAGGGCTCTCAGCTGGCGCAGGATCGTCAACAAATTCTTATTCCTCTTTCGAGGTGACGGTCCAGTTGACCCCACGAGGAGTTAATCGGTATCGAGATGTGATCACTCACCTGTTTCAATACCTGCGGTTATTGCGTGAGGAAGGCCTACCACGCTACATTTTCAATGAAGTACAGCGGATGAACGAAATTAACTATCGATTCTCCGAACGCGTGGAAGGTACTAGACTCGTCAACACTCTCTCTGCATTGTTGCGCTTTGTTCCTCTGAGGGAAGTGGAACGCTCACCGTTCTTGCTGACTGAATTCCGCAAAGACTTGTTCGATAGCATGCTCTATCGCCTGACTCCAAATAATATGCTGGCGATTCTTGTGGATCAGGGTGTCAAGGTTGACAGTACGGAGAGTTACTACGGCACAGAGTACTCCTATCGTCAGGATCGTGCCCACTGGGTACAGGCGTGGAAGACCGCCAGAAGACATCCAAATCTTTCACTGCCAGTGCCTAACGACTTTATCCCACAGGACATCGCCTTGAGAGAACCTAAGGCCCCCTTTACCTTCAACTACGAATCAACTGCTGGTTTGGCTGAGGAAAATTTACCAGAAGGCGTGATGTCCTTGCTCAGTCAAGAATCCAGTCGCCGTTGGCAATCCTGGTCGGAACTGGCTGCAGCCCTGCAATTGCCACAAGGGCAACAGAAGGCTGCACGAACCGTAATCATGCGTCATGCTGTGGAAGAGCCACAGCGATTGGTGGATCTGCCCAAGGGACGGGTTTGGTTCCAGCCAGATTTCCGTTTTGAGCAACCGAAGGGTAGGGTCATGTTACGTATCCTGACTCCAGAGGCGTATGCTACCCCTCGTCATGCAGTGTTGACTCAACTCTACGTTGCTGCGATTGAAGAAGGGCTTAACGAGTTCAAGTATCCAGTTAGTCTGGCGGGTCTTGATTTCAACCTGCGTAACGACAAAGAAGGTGTGCAAATCAACTTTGATGGCTACTCAGATCGGTTATTGGAGTTGGCGGAGAAGGTTGCGGCCCAATTGCAGAAAATTCAGATCGACCAAAAAACTTTTGCCACTCTGCAGGATGCAAAGCTGAGAAGCTATCGTAACTTCACACTTCAGGAACCATATCAGCAGGCTTTCTATGAGCGAGGACTGTTGCTAGAAGGTTTCCGGCATTCGATCCGTCAATATGAGAAGATTGTTCCGGACGTTACACTGAAAGAACTAACTGCCCATGCACGACAACTCTTTGCCAAGGCCTACGTAGAAGCCGTCGTCTATGGCAATCTTGAGGCCGATAAAGTGCAGCCGATCATGGAACGTATTGTTAGTGACTTGAGTCAGCAGGCCCTACCGCCAGAGGAGCGATTTCACGAACAGGTCCGTCAGATTCCTGCCGGTACGACCCTCACCTTCCAACAAGAGGTGACGGTCAATAATTCAGCGCTCGTGCTAGAGTTGCAGCAAGGCGATGATACTCCGGAAAACTGGGCAACTCTCCAGGTACTTTCCCAGTGGATTCAGCCACAGTTTTACAATGAGTTGCGGACACGGCAACAAACAGGCTACATCGTGAGTTCTGGTTCGACGTTGACCGAAGAAACTCTGAGTCTGTTTTTCTTGATCCAGTCTGGTGATTTTGCTCCAGATGACCTCTCAGAGCGCGTACGAAGCTTTCTGCCAAAACTCTACGAAGATCTCCAGAATCTCAGTCAGCAGGAATTTGAAACGATCCGCCGCTCTGTCTTGCGAGCTAGTTTGGAGCGTCCTGATGAAATCGATGAGGCTACCGGTCGCTTGTTCCAGATTCTTTTCGAAGAAGATGGGGATTTTGATTTCAAGAGTGACAAACTTCGGTCCCTGGCGTCCTTGGAGCACCAGGACTTTCTGCAACGAGGACGTCAGATGTTGGAACCAACACAACAAAGGCAGTTGGCACTTCAGATGGTTGGTGCAGGAATGAGCAGCCTGCTGCCAGAAGAAGGAGTTGTGAGGGATGCAAGCGATATGGCTGAGCGTCTGCCATGCCCAGAGTTCTGCCGACCAAATTGAGATAGTATTTATGATTCGAAATACTTTTTTTCATAAAGTCTATCGACTTGCTTCAATTCCTCTGGTTTTGCTGTGTGTTTCCTGTGTGAGTTCAAGCAAAACGTTCTTGCCAGACGGCAGCGAAGGCTACGTGGTGACCTGTAGTGGCAGCATGCTGAGCTGGGGAGACTGCGAGGCCAAAGCCGGTAGCCTTTGTGGGGCAGGTGGGTATGAGATTGTTTCGAAGAATGCCAACTAGCAAAACGTTAGCTCCTCGGAGCGTTCAATGATGATTGCCTGCAATAGCAGCAGAAAACCGACCACTACCGACAAATTGATTCAGAAAAGCCAGGAAATATTGGACGAAGGAGTGGATAAAGGGAAAGAGTTGTTGGGTGAAGGAGAAGAACTTCTCGATGAGGGGGTTGAAAAGATCAAAGAGTTGTTCTGAATGGAGTCCTGTTGAACGATCCTGAAACAGACCGACTCAGGCCGAGCAAGGAAGAACTCAGCCTATTCCTAGAAAAAGAATTTCCACAAACAAAATGTCGAATTGTGGAGGTGGGCAATCAGACAGCTACAATTGCTCACGAGATTGGAGAGGCAGAGTTGCGTCCTGGAGGAACGGTTTCTGGCCCTGTGCTGATGGAGGTGGCTGACGTTGCACTTTATGTGGCTCTCCTTGGAGAGATTGGGATCGTACCATTAGCAGTGACCACTGGCCTGACAATCAACTTCTTGCGCAAACCACCGGCTACTCAGCAGATCATTGCTGTGTGTACGTTGCTTAAAGTTGGTCGGACCCTTGCTACTGGAGAGGTCCGACTCTACTCCGAAGGCCATAAGGAACCTGTCGCTCATGCGGTTGGTACCTACTCGATTCCACCAGTCCAGCGTTCCTAAAGACTGACTTCTCTAGCGCAGGCTCTTCAGTGCCTTGGCCATCTTCTCAGGAACCTGTTGAATTTGCTCACGACTCACCATCAGGTTAGCGACAGCCCGTAGTGCTTCCGGTCCAAAGTCCAGCATCCCCACTCCCTCCTTCTCCAAGGCCTCTGAGAGGGCAGCAGCTGAAGTCCCTGGCGTCTGGAAAACGATTATGT
>WTIF01000418.1 GCA_011522845.1 Deltaproteobacteria bacterium | reverse complement strand
ATTGATCACCTGCGTAATGAGTACGCTCAAGCTCTCTCAGGAGGACAGCAAAAACTGTTGGAACTCGGCAGGTTGCTGATGTTGGACCCTGATATCATCATTTTGGATGAGCCCTTTGCTGGAGTTCACCCCAAGCTGATGGAGATCATTTATGGATACATTCGACGGGTCAATGATGCAGGGAAGGCAATCATTCTAATCAGCCATCAAATGGAATCGATCTTCACACTTTGCGGTAGGCTGCTGGTGTTGAATTTTGGAGAACTGATCGCTGATGGGCTTCCTGCTGATGTCAAGAAAGACCCTGCGGTGATTGAGGCCTACTTGGGGAGTGATGAAGAAGAACAGCCCTCAGAGGAGCCAACTCCATCAAGTGAAAACAAGCTATGAGTACAGCAGATTCAACAGCAGGAGTGCTGGAACTCAGAGGTTTGGATGTGGGCTATTACAAGGACCTCAACATCCTTCAGGATCTGAATGTAAAAGCGAGGAAGAAACAGATCACTACGATTCTTGGGGCAAACGGAGTTGGTAAATCCACGGCCCTCAAGGCTGCATTTGGATTTCTGAAGCCCAACCGAGGGGACGTGGTGTTAGAAAACGAAAGTATCCTTGATATTCCGACGCATCAGCGGATTCTCAAGGGGCTCGCCTACATTCCACAGCAGCCCGGGGTCTTCAAAGACATGACCGTAGAAGAGAATCTTCAACTCGGGGGTTGGACCTTCCGCAAAGACAAGCAGCAGGTTCGTGAGAAGATTGAAGCCAATTACGAACGGTTCCCAGTACTGCGCGAGAAGCGCAAGCAAATTACAGGGGAACTCTCAGGTGGTCAGCAGCGGATGGTTGAGATAAGTCGCACACTGATGGCCGAACCCAAGGTGCTGCTCGTTGATGAGCCCACCGCAGGGCTCTCGAAGATGCTGGCAGAAGAAGTCTATGAAATGTTAAAGATGCTTGTCACAGTTGATGAGTTGACCATTCTGCTGGTCGATCAAGAGATTCGGCAGGCTCTGAAAATAGCTGACTATGTCTATGTGCTGGAACTGGGCAGAAACAAATTTGAAGGGCCGGCTCAACAATTTACTGATCTTGAAAAAGCCTTCTGGGTTGGGGGGTGATTTTCTCATTTTAAAAAAACTTTTGTAGCAAATGACAAAGCCTGCCAAGTCTTCTAATTCCCATCTCTTCTACCAGACTAGAAATCAAAAACCTCGAGTTTCTCATTCCCAGGGAGTTTACCTTTGGGATCAGCATGGAAACCAATATCTGGATGCTTCCTCAGGGGCAATGGTTTCCAATATTGGGCACAGCCATCCCAAGGTCATCGACGCCATTCAAAAACAACTGAATCAGGCAGCATTTGCTTATCGTCTGCATTTTGAGAATGATGCAGCTGAAGAGTTTGCCGAAGATCTATCGAGGGTTATGCCGGTTGGTCTGAATCGGGTCTTTTTCGCTTCTGGTGGTTCTGAGACAGTTGAATCTTGCCTCAAACTTGCCAGGCAGTTTGCAATTTCACGCGGTGAATCATCTCGATATAAAGTGATTTCACTCACCCCCTCTTATCATGGCTGTACGCTAGGACTACTTGGGGTCACTCAGTATGGACCCCTGAATGATCCGTTTGATTCCATGTATTTAGAGATGCCAAAGATTGCTGCACCTACAGCATATCGGGATCAGGATGTTTTGAGTATGGATCAGCGTGGAGAGCGTTATGCGGCTCTGCTCGAAAAAGAGATTCTCAAGCAGGATCCAGAGACGGTGTTGGCTTTCCTGGCAGAGCCTGTCGGTGGAGCTTCAACCGGAGCTTTGGTAGCCCCAAAGTCTTACTATCCAAAGGTCAGGGAAATCTGTGACCGCTATGGAGTTTTGTTGATTGCCGATGAGGTTCTCTGTGGTACTGGCCGCACTGGAGAATACTTGGCGCTCACTCATTGGGGTGTTCAAGCAGATATAGTCGCATTGGCGAAGGGGCTCGCAGCTGGCTACAGTCCCTTGGGAGCTGTTGTTGCCAAAGAAGAGCTGGTGGAGGCTGTTCTAGACGATGGAGGCTTTATGCACGGTTACACTTATGCTGGAAACCCTTTGGCTTGTGCAGCAGGAAAAGCAGTTCTTGAGGTAATGCTGGAAGAGAATTTAATGGAGCGAGCCAAAGAACAAGGTGCCAAGCTTCGGGCTGGTTTAGAGGAGTTGCAGCAGCAGTTTGAATTCATCGGAGATGTTCGTGGTAAGGGATTGTTGCTTGCGTTTGAATTGGTCGCAAACCGTGAAACTTGGGAAGTACTTCCGCCAGCATGGAATGCACACTCACGAATCGTTGAATTGGCTTACGAGGAGAAACTGATTCTTTATTCTCGTCGAACGAGAGGTGGATATGCTGGAGATCACTTGATGGTGTGCCCTCCACTCTGCATCAACGATGGTGAATTGGACGAATTGTTGTCAAAACTAAAGCGAACCTTGATCAAGTTTGCAAGTGAGCACAAACTCCCCACAAATTTGCAGTCCTCACATCCCATTCTCAATTGAGTCAACTGATGAAATCTACAGAGAAGCAAAAGGCACTTATCCTAGCGCCTCGTACCTTCAACTTTGAGCAAGCCAAGACGGCTTTCGGATTAATTCGGGGCACAGACCGCTTTGAGATAGTTGGCGTGATTGATCCTGAAAAATCAGGCCAGGATGCAGGAGTGATTGTGGATGGAAATCTTCGTGGAATCCCCGTGTTTGCGTCTTCTAAACATGCTTTTGAAGAGTTGAGCACATCCCCTGAAGTAGCTATCGTTGGCATCACCCCTTCTGGAGGGTTGTTGATTCCAGAATTGCTGAATTTTATTGAGGAAGCTATCGAAGCAGGACTAGATATCGTAAATGGCCTGCATGAATTTTTAGAGGAGAGCCCCAATCTGGTTGAAGCCGCTCGTCGAAGGGGAGTGAAGTTACATGACATCCGTAAACCCCGCTCAAAGATGGATCTTCACTTCTGGTCTGGTGAAATCACAAGAGTACGTGCACCACGGATCGTGGTCATGGGAACGGATTGCGCTGTGGGCAAAAGAACCACAACACGTTGGCTCTGGGAGGCTTGTAATCAAGCAGGCATCAAGACCGAGATGATTTTTACTGGGCAAACCGGATGGATGCAGTCAGGGCATGAGTACGGTTTTCTATTTGATTCAACACCCAATGATTTTGTCTCCGGGGAATTAGAAGACGCTATCGTCCGATGTGATCGGGAGTGTTCACCGGATTTAATTCTACTGGAGGGACAATCTTCTCTGAGAAATCCATCTGGCCCCTGTGGATCAGAATTCCTTTGCTCCGCTATGGCCAAGGGAGTGATCTTGCAGCATGTTCCTGGACGAAAGACTTTGCATTTCAATAATGTGAGTCTACCAATGCCAGATATTCAGGATGACTTGGAATTGATCAGGATTTATGGAGCTAGGACTCTCGCTTTAACGCTTAGTTCGGAGGGGCTTGATTTAGCAGAACTAGAAGATATTAGAATAGACCATCAGCAGCGATTAGGACTTCCTGTCTTTTTGCCCAAGGAAAATGGTGTTGAAGGGCTGGTAACTGTCATCAAGGATTTTCTTCTAAAAGAGAAGAATGTTGAAGGCTTAAGAGACTGAATCCAGAAAAATAGATAGAGATGAACTCAATCTTCATTTTTCTCCCAAAAACCAATCCGAATACCCAATCCCTCTGAACGACCCCGCCGAGAAACCAATTCTGAATCAGATCTCGTAACTCTTTGTGAATGACGGAGACTCCACTCTAAGAGTTGATCATTGAGTTCACGTTTAATTTTGGAGTAGCCAGCGTCATCTCCAAGATCATTCAGCTCCATAGAATCCTCCTGCAAATCGAACAAAACTGGACGATATCCGACAGTATGAATGTATTTCCAACGCTGAGTGGCAACCATGTAGATCCGAGCTTTTTTTGGATCTGCGTTAAGTTGTGAAGATATTGGAGCAACTGAGTAATCGTATTCGCTGATGGCACATTCTCGAATGGACTCAGTAGATTCACTATGCAGCAAAGGGTTGAGGGATTTTCCCTCAAGAATATGATCTGGGAAAGTTCCTCCCAAGGCTTCGATGAATGTTGGAATCAGGTCAATTGATTCCACTAACTCTTTGGATCTTGAGCCACGTGAGGAATTGGCCGATGGAGAAGGATCTCGAATAATCAATGGAATCTTTACAGACGGTTCGTGAAACCAATCTTTCTCCCCCAGCCAATGATCTCCGAGGTAATCCCCGTGATCTGAAGTGAAAACAATTAACGTTTGATCGAATGACCCCTGGTCTTTCATGAACTGAAATAGTCTGCCGAGATGATCATCTAACTGTTTGACGAGGCCAAGGTATGTTGGCAAGACCCGATCACGGACTTCTCTCTTAGAGAATGCTCTACTTACTCGTATTTTAGTTAGTGCTTCATAGATTGGATGGGGATTCTTCAACTCATTTTGCGATCTAATCGCTGATGGGAGTTCAAGATCCCGAAACAATTGGTGGTAGGGAGATGGAGCAATGTAGGGCCAATGGGGTTTGATGTAAGATAAATGAAGACACCATGGAGATTGACCATGCAGTTTTAGAAATTCAAGTGCACGATTTGTTGTGTAGGCTGTTTCTGAATGCTCTTCTGCAACCCTCGCAGGTCGATGGGCGTTCTGCATGTACCAACCTTCCAATACCGCACCATTCTCTCCCTCCGCCGAGTTTGCCCAATCATTCCAAGGATTCTGACCAGAGTAGCCGAGGTCATTCAAATATTTTTCATAGGTTGATTTGAGAGGATTGTATCTTCCTTTGGGGCCTTCTGGATAAAGTCCTTCCATCCGATCAAAAATCTGGAAACCACATTGTTGGAGTAGTTGTCCAGTGTGGGAGTCGAGTCCAATGCCAATTCGTTTTATACCGGAGAGATCAGGATAGAAATGAGTTTTGCCAACAAGCCAGGTTGCCAAGCCTTGTTCTCTCATAAAATCACCTAGAGTGAGCTCTCCTGCTTTTAGAGGAATTCCATTCCAAGTAGCACCGTGTGACTGTGAATAACGACCTGTGTAAAAAGACATGCGGGAAGGTCCACATATGGGAGATTGGCAATAGGCCCTGTCAAAAGTAACCCCCTCCTTGGCTAGCTGGTCAATGTTTGGAGTTGAAACTAGGGAATCTCCATAGCAGGACAAGCAATCCCAGCGAAGTTGGTCTGCCATGATGAAAAGTACATTCCTAGGAAGGGTCATTTTTATTTTTCTATAAC
>WTIF01000101.1 GCA_011522845.1 Deltaproteobacteria bacterium | reverse complement strand
GGAATTCCCAAATCTAGAGCCTGGATTGAATGAGGTCTTGATTGAAGTGAAGGCAGCTGGAATTTGTGGTAGTGATTTACATTTTTATCGCTCGAGTCCCGATGAGTTGGGTGCGCGTTATGGGAAAATTGTAGGTCATGAGCCAGCAGGAATCGTTATTCAAACTGGAAACGCTGTCAGTAAATTTAAAGTCGGAGATCGGGTGACCGTCAATCACACGCTAGGTTGTGGTCATTGCCAATATTGTCACCAAGGAGAAACTGTCCTCTGCCCAACTGGGAAAGGGATGGCCTTAGCGGATGCTGGAGCAAATACCAACGTCCTGAAGCTTCCAGAAAATGCCTGTCTTGAACTCCCAGAGAATATTTCCTTTGAAGACGGTACTTTTATCGCGTGTACCGGAGCGACTGCATACAATGCAGTTCAACAATTGCGGGGCAAAGCGGTTCGCAACGTAGTTGTCTTTGGGCTGGGTCCAGTGGGATTGTCAGCTATGTTAATGCTTGAAAAAATCGGAATTCATACGGTAGGAATCGATCCAATGAAGAGCCGTAGGGATTTTGCCACCTCCCTTGGTTTTGAAAAAATCGTAGACTTTACAGAGACTGAAGGTCTTATCAAGATGTCTCCCAATCCAGAAGGTTTTTGCGGAAGTATTGAAACCAGTGGGGCGAAGAATGCTCAGAGTCGGGCGATTGATGTGTTGAGGCCAAAGGGAGTTGTAATTTACCTTGGATTAAGCAAGGGAGTTCCTAGTATCTCTCCAGAGCAATTTATCCACAAGCAGATTAGATTGCAGGGCTCAAAAGTCTTACCCTCTTGGGCAGCAGTTGAGATGATGAATTTTATGCAGGAGCGCAACTTCTCTTTCGCACAGCTTATTCGAGAGAGAATCCCTATCCAGAGGGCTGCTGAAGCCTTTGAGAAGTTTGAGAGTGGGTTGTCTGGGAAATTTATTTTATTGCCAAACTAACCTCTAGTTCATCCGTAGGATTTTGATTTTCAGCTACGTTCAAATAGCTGATATCGTTTTAAAGATTCTTGGGGATGTGGAAAACAACGAATCGGGACGTATGTGTTGTGTAATGAAAGTTACAAATTATTCATATATATCTAGAAAAAACATCAAAGTATTCAGGAAATTTGAATATTAGCAGATCTAAATTGTGTGAATTAATGATCGCTTGACTTTTAAGTGACAAAATAAAATCTTGTTGAATAAATTCCCCCAACATCAAACCAAAACCGTCTGAGTAAACATGTTTTTTGTGGTTTTCTTGAATAAATTTCCGGATGTGCCAATCCACGTTTGTGAGGACCACCCTACAGCTTTAAAAAGCCTGGCAAAGCATCATCGCTACGGCAGAAGTGGTTGGATCTCTGAAATGGATTTGGGCCTGCTCAATCATTATATCGATGTCATTGACTCAGAGCTTCACGAGATTTTTGACATGGCCAGATTTGACTATCTGGAGAAGATTGTTCATGAGCAATTGTCGGTAGCCTAAGTCGTCAAATCAAAGATCTAAAGAGTAATTTCAATCTCCTGCGACCTTATGCCGCAGAACAATCCTGCCTTTGACTTCCGACCGTAAAATCAATTCGATCTCGTTCCTCATTTCCTCCATCGAAACTTCTTTCAGTCCAGCATTCAGATTTGGCAGTTTCCAGTCACTTGCCAAAAGTTCCCACAGTTTTTTCCTTAAGTCATAAGGACAATTCTGGGAGTCGATCCCGATTAATCTGAGTCCTCGTAAGATGAAGGGGAAAACAGTTGTCGACAGCTCTGCACCTGCAACATTTCCACAAGTAGTGATGACTCCGCCAGGCTTCGTAGTTTTCAGAGCTGTGGATAGGGGGAGTCCGCCGACATTGTCAATCACTCCATTCCATTGTGTTTTAAGAAGAGGGCGATTGCCATCATCCATAGCATCCTCGCGATCCAAAATTTGCTGCACACCAAGTTCTTTTAACAAAGATTTTCCAGTATCATGTCCACTGACTGCAGCAACTTGATAACCAGCTTTCAGCAGAAGGCGCACTGCAATGGAACCAACTCCACCAGCGGCGCCAGTCACCAAAACTGGACCATTTTCTGGTTTGCATCCAGCAGTCTGTAATTCCCAAAATGATTGTGCAGCGGTGAACCCAGCAGTCCCGTAAATCATTGCTTCCTGCATGGTCAGGCCCTCAGGTAGGGGCAAGACCCACGCTGCGGGGACCCTAATATATTCGCCAAAGCCTCCATCTGTGTTCATCCCCAAATCGTAACTGGTGACAATGACCGAATCCCCTGCCTTGAAATCAGGATCTGTGGAAGCTGCAACAATACCGGAGGCATCAACTCCTGGGGTATGTGGGTAGTTCCGTGTTACCCCGCGATTTCCCGATGCAGATAGCGCATCCTTGTAATTTAGTGAAGAGTAATGCACTTGAATCAACACCTCTCCTTCAGGCAAATCTTCTGTACTACGCTCAACAATACGCTGTTCAAATTTGCCATCTTCTTCAAAAATTCGTATTGCTTGGAAAGAGATGGGTGAAGACATCAGGAGACTCCTTTTAGAAATCAGGGCATTGGATGGCAGCCTGACTTTACGAAATTCGTAGGGTCAAGACTGCGAGAATAATAACGAGTGGGGATTTGTCGACTAGAAACGTTGCTCACCCTCCGATGCGAGACATTCCCAGGTTGGATCCGGTGAAAGCAACTGGTTCCTTGAAAGCAATCGAGTGAGCAACTCGCTCGTTCAATTCACTAGCAACTTCTTGCTGGTTTAATAAGTGTTGAATAGAAGTAGGTGTTGGATTGCTCAGGCAGCCAACGAGTTGGCCACTAGAGGTTAGCCGTAATCTGGAGCAGGTAGAACAAAAAGGCTCACTTTCATTGGGAATGATTCCGAAGTAGCCTCCAGGCACCCAATAGCGCTGGGCGGTAGCATCGTGCTCAGCGTCAACCTTTCGCCAGGTGTAGTGCTTCCCGATCAATTCGAGAATTTCACTCATTGAAAAAAGTGGAAATTTCTCTGTTTGAAACAGTGGCCCCATTCGCATCAGTTCGAGATATCTTAGCTCGATCCCTCTCTCAATGGCATAGTCAAGAAGATCAACCACCTCATGGTCATTGGCTCCTCGAATAACAACCATATTGAGCTTGATACGTAACCCGGCATTGAGAGCTTTTTCGATCCCTTCTAACACACGCTCCAAGCTCCCAGCACGTCCTAGTCTTCTGAAATTTTCAGCGTCCAAAGAGTCTAGACTGATGTTGACAGAATCCAGTCCTGCCTCTTTAAGGGGTGCAGCCAATTTGCTTAAATTCAGGCCGTTTGTAGTCAGACCGATGCTCTCAACACCTTGCTGCCGAACACCATCTATGAAACCGAGCAGATCTCGATGTAGCAGTGGTTCACCACCTGTAATGCGAATCTTGGTGATACCGGAATGTTGTACCAGCAATGAGACTAATTGGAGCAGGTCTGAACTGGAGAGCGCCTTCGGATCTGGAATATGATCCTTGATACTCTTGACACAATAGGTGCAGGCCATGTTGCAGGATTCCCCTAGGGAAACACGCAACTTGTTTATATTTCGACCGAAGCTGTCGAGCATGTGGGAATCTCCTTTCCAAGCATGGGAGGCGATTCTGTTTCCGGAATCACCCATCGTCTTGAAGGCCATTGCCGAAACCTTAGGCCACCAAGATCGGAGACAGTATTAGTAAGATGAAAAAATATGATCGATAGAAGTTAGGAAAAGTACTCCAAAAAAGCAAGTATGGGCGTATCTATACAGTCATTCCCATTTGAAATAGAGGCATGTAGAGGGCTAGGAGGAGAGCCAGGACCATCAGCGCAACAAGTACCATGAAGAAAGGTTGCAGAAAGGCCTGCAATCGCTGACGATCTCGTTGGATTTGCTGAAGTTGGTGATCGGCGATTCTTTGAAAGGCGTAGGCGATTTGTTCACTGGATTCTCCGAGATCCAGTAAACGTAGTTGTTCTGGGGTTAAGAAATTTGCTTCCTGATAAGCTTGATAAAGCTTTCTACCTTGTAGAAGTGACTGCTGGATTCTGAGCTGTCTGGTCAACAGATTTTTGGGAAGAAGAGGTGAAGCCAGCTCAAGTGCGTCCAATAACGGTAGTTCAACCTTTGTCATCAGCGCCAAAGCTTGTGAATATAGCTGAATTTGTACATTTTGTTGAAGTCTGCCCAGCCATGGGAGCCAGTTCAGAATTTGGCTGATCGAAATTTTTCGAAGAACTAAAATCGTGATCAAAGCAATGGTAAGCAGGCTTGCAAGCCAGGGAAGAGGTTGTAAACGCAAGCTGTCACTGAGTTGAAGAAGAGAAGCAGAGAGCCAGAAAAGCTCATCTCCTTGGGCAAGATAAAGCCTACGAAATAAGGGAACCAGCAAAATGGTTGTTGCCAGAAAAATAGCTAAAGCGAATCCGGCTATGGTCAACGGATACCGAAGCAACTGCCAGCGCTCTTGTCTTTCCTGCTCCTGCAGGACGTAAAGTTGTTGGAGAGCCCTCAAAATGGTTGGCAGTTGATCCGAATTTTCAGCAACCGCCAGCAATCGAGTGAATAAATCTGGAAAGCCTTGTGCGATCTGAAAGGAGTCTTGTAGTGAGTTTCCGGATTCAAGATGCCGAAGCGCATTATGCAGCCGAAACTTGTTGGCAGGATCACTTTGAGTACGAATTAGGAAGCGTAAGCAATCTTTGAGAGGCAACCCTGAGTCTGCAAGCTGCTTCCATTGGCCCGTCATCTCAGCCAGCCAAGCTACTCTTAGCGGTTTCTGTAGTTGGGCTGGCTCAACGGTATTGATTTGCAGTTGGAAAAAACCCTGATGATGCAGTTGTTTGCGTATTTGCTCAAGGCCACCAGCCTCAATCAAAATCCCTTCGCAAGGCTGTCCTTCGCTATTGATCCCTTGCCAGAAAACTTGTAATGCCTGCATGATGTAAAGTTTTTAGAAATTGGTAGGGCTTGTTATGGGAGCAAGTTGCTGTTACTCATCAAAATGTGAGTAAATCATTGAAAAGTAGAGATGTTGAAACTATTCCCAAAGGTGTCAAATGTGTCCAGGTTCAGATATTCCAGAAATTTCGGTTTCTTCTTCAGATAATTATCGCTCTCCTTTTCATCCAGAAGCTGTAACCTCAGTTTCTGCTGCCACTCCCCCCAACCCAACGGACCTACAAATTTCTTCTCCAAATGAAGAAAATGTAAAGGCTGTAACAGTTCGAGCGTATGGATTGTTAGGATACACGCGCAGCATTGATCTGCACTTTGAGGTCAATGCCCTACACCCAGAGCGAATATTATATTTTGAGGGGAAACGCTACAAGATAGCGT
>WTIF01000178.1 GCA_011522845.1 Deltaproteobacteria bacterium | reverse complement strand
GCAGAAAGGGGCGTTGCCGTATGTAATACTCCCGACTACGGAACCAGTGAAGTTGCTGATCATACGATTGGTATGATTCTCTCGTTGGAGCGGCAATTCGTTTCCTATCATAACTTTGTACAGAGGGACCCCTTCACGAACTTTAGTCATTTGCAGGTTCCCCCAGGACGAAGGCTCCGTGGCAGAAGTATCGGATTGGTGGGAATGGGGCGGATAGGGACGGCCACTGCGCTTAGAGCCAAAGCCTTTGGTTTGCGAGTAGTGATTTATGACCCCCATTTGCCAAGGGGACAGGAAATTGCGGTCGGAGTTGAGAGAGTTGAGAGCCTTGAGGAACTCTGTTGCCAGGTCAACATCTTGAGCATCCACACACCTCTGACTGAAGAAACTCAGGGATTAATCAATGAAAAATTACTGCGGTTATTGCCCAAAGACTCGATTCTGATCAACACAGCGAGGGGGCCTATTCTTGATTTAGATGGGGTTTATAATGTCCTCAAAGATGGCTATCTTCGTGCAGCAGCGATCGACGTCTTTCCAACCGAACCCCCTGAACCGATGCCAAGATTGTTGGAGGCTCTACATAACAATGAAACCTGGCTTCAACATCGACTGCTCGTCACTCCTCACACAGCTTGGTACAGCGTTGATAGTGCGCTAGACCTCAGGCGAAAATCCGTAGAGACCGTTCTTCTGTATCTCAAAGATAACAAGTTGAGAAACTGTGTAAATGCTCACCTTCTCCAGCCAGGACAATCCTTCCGCTGATTTCTTGTTCCATCATTTTTTCAACTTCATAACAGGTAAACCATGTCTTCAAAAAACAACTCCAAAGTTGCCATCATTACTGGGGCTGGAACCGGTGTTGGGCGTTCAGTCGCTCAACGATTTTTAAACGAAGGTTACCAAGTTGCGCTTCTCGGTAGGCGTCAAGAACTCCTTGATGAAACAGCAGCAGGGGCTGAGAATGCGCTCGTTCTACCCTGTGATGTAAGTCAACCTGAAGCAGTTGAAAACGCATTTACAGATGTTGTTAAAAAATGGGGTCGCATTGATGTCCTTTTCAATAATGCTGGAATGGGAAGCCCTTCAAGAACCATCGATGAAACCCCAATCGAGGACTGGCTCAAAGTCGTTGATGTGAATTTGACCGGTTCCTTCCTCTGTGCAAGGGCAGCTTTTGCACAAATGAGACGTCAGGATCCACAGGGTGGTCGCATCATCAACAACGGTTCCATATCAGCCTATGTTCCTCGTCCTGGCTCTGCACCCTACACGGCAACAAAACACGCGATTACAGGGTTAACCCGCTCACTTTCTTTGGATGGCCGTCCTTTCAACATTGCTTGCGGACAGGTTGATATTGGGAACGCTGCTACTCCGATGACTGATCGGATGGCAACAGGTGTACCTCAGGCTGATGGCAGTGTTCGGATTGAGCCTAGAATGGACGTTGAAAATGTCGCGACAACTGTCCTCTACATGGCAGAATTGCCCTTGGAAGCCAATGTACAGTTTGTCACTGTGATGGCCACTACGATGCCGTTCATTGGTCGCGGATAACTACTATTCAAAATTTTGAAGATACACATCAAATGAGGGATTCTTGATGAATAAAGTCATGTTGGTCACAGGAGGAAGCAGAGGCATTGGTGCCGCAACGGTCCGTCTGGGTGCGAAGCGAGGCTATGCGGTCGCAATCAACTACCAGAAACGAGCAGATGTCGCACAAAACTTAATGAATGAAATCAATGATGGAGGAGGAAAGGCAATCATCATTCAAGCGAATGTGAGCGTAGAATCAGAGATCATCGAGATGTTCAATCAGGTGGACAAGCAATTGGGAACACTCAATGCCTTCGTCAACAATGCTGGGATCATCCAACCTCCAAAACCACTTGTTGAAATGACAAGGGAGCGTTTGCAGGAACTTTTCGATGTGAATATTCTTGGGGCAGTTCTGTGCGCCCGAGAAGCCGTCAAACGAATGTCCACTCGATTGGGAGGTTCTGGAGGAGCAATCGTCAATCTTTCATCCGCAGCAGCCAAGATGGGAGGCCCTAACTCATTTTTAGATTATGCAGCTAGTAAAGGTGCTATCGATACGTTTACACATGGCTTGGGCCAGGAAGTCGCATATGAGGGAATCCGAGTCAACGGAATTCGTCCGGGGCTAATTTACACCGATATTCACGCTAGTTTGGGTGACCCAGATCGGGTGAAAAAATTGGAAAACGTGGTTCCCATGAAACGAGGTGGGCTTCCGGAGGAAGTCGCTGAGGCGATCATGTGGTTATTATCCCCCGAAGCCTCCTACGTCGCCGCATCCACATTGGATGTCGGAGGTGGACGCTAACCATCATTGGCTAATAAAATTTTTCAGAAGCATCAGGAGTACCCGATGAAATATCGTTATCTTGGCAGATCCGGTCTGCTTGTTTCCAGAATCTGTCTAGGCACAATGACATTTGGAATGGCCAACTGGGGCTGTGATCAAAATCAGGCTTCACGCATTGTGGATACCTTTGTCGGTGCTGGAGGAAATTTTCTTGACACAGCAGATATGTACAGCGCCGGAGTCTCAGAAGAAATGACAGGCAAGGCGATCAAATCCCATAATCGTGATGAACTCGTGATTGCCACCAAAGCCTGGTTTAGAACTTCGGAAGGAGCAAATGGTAGCGGCAGTTCCCGCAAGCACATCTTGGACGCAGTGGAGGCGAGCTTGCGAAGATTAGGAACTGACTACATCGACCTTTATCAAGTGCACGGTCCAGACTGGTTCACTCCGATGGAGGAAACCATGCGAACCTTGGATGATCTGGTCCGGCAAGGCAAAGTTCGCTACATCGGTTGCAGTAACTATTACGCTTGGCAAATGGTCAAAGCCAACTCGATTGCAGAAAAGATGAATTTGGAAAAGTTTATCAGCGCTCAACACATGTATAACTTGGTTCGCCGGGATATTGAGCGCGAGATTCTGCCGGCCTGTGCTGACCAAGGCTTGGGGATGCTCTGCTGGAGTCCACTAGCAAGTGGATTTCTGAGTGGCAAATACCAAAGGGGAGGTGATATTCCAGAGGGATCCAGAATCTCATTTAGAAAAAGCGTTGATATTCCAAGATATTTCCATGATCACGCCTTTGATACCGTAGAGACACTAGTCGAATTGGGTGAAGTAACTGGAAAGCCTCCGAGCCAGCTTTCCACGGCCTGGCTCCTAGGAGATCATAGAGTTACCTCTGTCATTTCAGGCCCCAAAACTGTTGCCCAAATTGAAGACGTTTTAGCTGTGGCAGATTGGGATCTCGATTCAGATCACTGGAATCGATTGGAGGAAGTCTCCAACTTCAAACATGGATATCCATTGGAGTGGATTGACCAAAGCTACGGAAATATTGCTGGAATGGAAGAATTCCCACCTGCCCACCATCGCCTGGTTCGAGATCGTAGCTAAGTTGCCAAGCAGCTCTTGAATTTTAGAATGATCCTTCAATCTACTGAGGTTTACATGACGAATTCTTCTTGGCCACTATTCAAGCTAGGGCTCAATCCCTATGGAATGACCTATTATTTAGGTTTGCAGGGAAGAGGCACGCCTCGACAAAATCCAAAAGGAACTGGCCTGGAGGGATTTCTAGCGATTGCTGAAGAGCTTGGCGCGCACTCTTTAGAACTTTTTGATCCTTGGCTTCAAGAATTATCTGATGGTCAGTTTAGTGAGTTGAAAGAGCGATTGAATAGTCTCTCCATCACGCCAGTCATATCTGGAGGGTACATCCTTGAGGAATCAGGACACGTATTTCGATCTGCCAGAATGCTTGATGCCAAAATCATTCGCTTTGCGTTGACGAATGTCCTTTGTGGAGGTCGTGCATTCCGGACAGATTGGGATGAACTTCGCCAGAATGTCAGGAAAAAAATTCTTGAATTTGGCAAAACAGCCGTTGATGCAGGTTTGATGATCGCAATCGAAAATCACCAAGACTTCACTTCTGCTGAATTGGTTGAGTTCTGTGAAATGACTGACGGAGTTGGGATCACTTACGACACTGGCAACTCCTTTCCAGTGGCAGAGTCTCCAAGTCAGTTCACAAAAACGGTTGCCCCACATGTGAGACACGTTCAATTGAAAGACTATCGTGTGCAGCACACCAGCGAGGGTTTCAAGCTGATGCGCTGTACAATTGGGACTGGTGCAGTCCCTTTCGATGAGATTTTTTCAGAGCTTGGGAAATATCATGACCAACTCAATGCTGTGTTGGAACCAGGAGCTCTGGAAGCTCGTCATGTTCGACTTTTCATCGCAGACTGGTGGCGTGGTTATGCGCCCAAAACTGCTGCTGAATTGGCAGAATGCTTAATGGCTACTCAAAAGAACAAACTTTCTGAACAAATAGATTTTCGGACTCCATGGGAAAAGGAAGAGGACGATCAGTTAGTTGACTACGAACTCACGATGTACCGTGAAAGTTTTGCGAACATGAAACAACTAGGAATGTAAGGGAACTGAATTGAGTAGTTTGCAGGGAAAAACAGCGCTGATAACTGGATCAGGTAGAGGCCTTGGCAACATTATGGCTCAGCGACTGGCTACCCAAGGGGCCAACATTGTATTGCATGACAAAAGCTGGGATGCTCCCCAGCAATACCAGGAAGCCCAAAATCTCGATGAAGTTATCAAAAAATTCGAGAAATTCGGAATTCAAACCTTCGCAGTTACCGGAAATATTGGAGACGTCCAAGCAGTTGCAGCGATGCGAGATCAAATCTTTGAAAAATTTGATGGGATCGACATTCTCGTGAATTGTGCTGGTGGAGACATCGGGGCAAAAGGGGGGAAGCCCTCACCAAATAACGCGCTAGATATTCCAATTGAAGACGTTCAAGCACTGGTCAACAACAACCTGATTGGAACAATCAACGTATGTAAAGCATTTATTCCACAAATGCGTGATCGAAAGTCTGGTGTGGTGGTCAACATTGGTTCAGTAGCTGGTCAATTTGGTGTTTCTGACGGCGCTATTTACGGTATCCTCAAAGCAGCTGTAACCCACTACACTCGTTGTTTAGCCGTTGAACTAAAACAGCATGGCGTAAGAGTGAATTGTGTAGCACCAGGCCCCACCAAAACGGCACGATTTGAGGCTACTCGCATTGTCGATCCTGAAATGATGAATTCCAATAAAGCTTCTTTTGTTCGCTATGGTGAACCTGATGAAATTGCAGATGCAGTTGCCTTTCTCGTCTCTGATCAAGCGAAGTTTATCAATGGCCAAGTGCTTTGTGTGGATGGAGGATTGGTCAACTTTCCAAGTTAAGTCTCCAAAAATTATTACAGAATACTTCTCCTAAAGATCGATGATTCCAAAAGTCTCCAATG
>WTIF01000382.1:3968-5427 GCA_011522845.1 Deltaproteobacteria bacterium | reverse complement strand
GATCTAGAGAAACTACAAAATACAGGAGCTTGTGCCAAATGTGACCTCTCGGGAGCCAATTTTTATGAGGCGGATCTTCAGGAAGTTAACCTGAATGGGACTATCTTACACCATGCCAACCTAAGAAGAGCAAACTTGAGCGGGGCAGATTTGAGCAATGCCATGCTGTTTAGGGCTGATTTATTTGGAACTGACCTGTCAAATGCTAATCTAGAGAATGCTAAATTCTGCAATACTATCCTCCCCTTGGGGTCTATCTCTGTCAAAGATTGTTGACTGCAACTAGTAAGTGAAGTATGAATCCGATTTTGAAAAACCAGGGCATGTAGTTTATTGAAAACTAAAAAATCAGTTAAGTTTAGATAACCAACAAATTTATCAATTTGACTTCGTGTTCAATTGTTTGAATGCGAGTCTGAATGAGTTGCTACCAGTAAAACGCTTTAGAAGACTGATCTGACCTCATTATTTTTGGATACCTACTAAAAATTGAGCAAACAACATTAGAGAAGATTTATGAATTCCAGCCCAATCATGACCACCATTGATTTTGAAAAGGAGGGTAAACAGACCGGTTACCTCAGGCTTCCTCATTCAGTCCATCGGTCAGCGTATGGTTGGATCCCGTTTCCAGTCGCTTGTATCAGAAATGGAGAAGGACCAACTGCGTTACTCCTTGCGGGCACCCATGGTGATGAATACGAAGGACAGGTAACTCTTTCAAAACTGATTTACGAATTGGAGCCTCAAGACATCAAAGGGAGGGTGATCATCCTGCCGATGCTTAATTTTCCTGCAGCCAAGGCGGGACTCCGAACATCACCAATTGACGATCTAAACCTAAATCGGGTTTATCCTGGGGATCCTGAGGGCTCTCCTACTCTCGTGATTGCGCATTACGTAGAGACTGTCTTGATGCCAATGGCTGATTATGGTTTGGATCTCCACAGCGGTGGATCCTCGTTGCATTATATTCCCAGTGCAGTTGGAGCCCTTGAGACTGATTCAGAGCGGTTGCAAGAGATTCAAAGGCTAATGAAAGTATTTGGAGCACCCTATTCATTTTTCTTTCCTGGTGGACATGCCGCGGGCACTTCTGGCAACCATGCTGCTCGGCGCCAAAACGTTCTGATGTTCGGCACTGAAATGGGAGGCAGTGGAACCGTCACCGCTGAATGTTTAAAAATTTGCGAGGAGGGAACTCGACGATTCCTTGCTGAGATTGGGATCTTACTTAATAGTGGGGTGGCGCAAGCTGAAACAGAATCTCGAATGCTTCACGCACCAGACTTTACTTTCTTTAGCTATGCAGACGGGGAGGGTCTCTTCGAACCCACAGCTAGACTGGGAAGTGAGGTCAAAAAAGGAGAAATAGCCGGTTATGTACACACCCCAGAGAATCCGGGCTCAAAGCCAGAAACAGTTTATTTTGATGCAGGGGGTGTCGTTGTTTGCCAGA
>WTIF01000382.1:0-3868 GCA_011522845.1 Deltaproteobacteria bacterium | reverse complement strand
GGCTCAAAGCCAGAAACAGTTTATTTTGATGCAGGGGGTGTCGTTGTTTGCCAGAGAATCCCTGGGCGAGTTTTGAGGGGCGATTGCCTCTATCACCTAGGTTGTGATTTCTAGGATTTTTTGAAAAATATTTTTGAGAAATTCGAAGTTTCTAAAAGATTTTGGCAACAACGGCAGTAACGGGCAAGAAATTCGGCAATAACGGGAGCAAATAAATTCAATTTATGAAATAAATTGTCTGATTTCTGAAAGAAGTTTTCACTGAAACCCCTTCAAATTAACTCCTTCACTAAGGCTGCGGCAGCAAATAGCATCAAGGCCATCAGGACAATTGAGACGCTCTTTAGAATTTCAAAACGTAGGTATCGCTTCTTGCTGAGAGTTGGGTATCGGGCTCCACACATTGTGCAAGTCTTTGATGCCGGTTGAATTGCATTTTTGCAATCTCGACATTCAGGCAAATTTTCCTGCAACTCCAACAACCTCTTCTTTTCCAGAAGCAGTTGCTTCTTCTCCAGAAGAATCCGTCTCTCCTCTGCAAGTGTAATTGTGCCGCAATTCTGACAACTAGCTGCATCGGTTGGAAGCGGATGGCCGCACGCTTTACAATAACTGATACTCTTTTTTTCCAATTCTACTTCAAAACTAGGGGGAATCCGTCTATCTTTCGACAATCATTAGCAAAAGTAACAGAAATTTAAAAAATGGTACTCAATCATGAAATTCTTATTGATCCTGGTTTTGATTCTTGCACCCATTCAAATTTATGGACAAATCTATAGCATTCAGGTCAACGAATATCAGAGTAATGGTTGGGAATATAAAGTCAGAGCAGACCCTTTCACTGATGAAATAATCTCAACTGTGAGTAAAGCAGCCAAAGATGGGCCAGATACGTCCGTCAGCAAACCAGTTTTGTACATCAGAAGCAACGGAGACATTTACATAGATTGGAAGCGCTTCATCAGCAAGAATGGTTTCGACCAGCCCATAAGATACCGCTTCGACAAGGGAGAGATCGAAAACAATAAAGTCGCAACATCAACTAAAGCCAATTTGACCTTCCTCGTCATTGGAGAAAACTTGAATTTTTATCTCAACTTCATCAAGCAAATTAGAGACTCGATGACTTTAGCGGTCGGTGTAGAGGACTCTAATGGGGCTGAATATGTCGCTGTATTTGACCTCTTGGGATCATCGAAAGCTTTTTCATTGATTGAAGAGGAGGGAGAAAGTCAGGAGTCTCAGTTCCTTTCTATTCAAGAAACAAAAACGAATTTAAGAGACCTGGAGACTGCTTTAAGTCTTTACGAAGCACACAATGGGAGGTTCCCAACGACTGAACAGACCCTAAGCGCATTGATTAATCTTCCGAACAAAGGGGGCAATTATGAAAATTGGAAAGGGCCCTATCTTCGGGGCTCTGAAATTCCAAGTGATGGCTGGGGGCGTTCCTTTAACTATACTAGCGATGGAACTCGGTATGTAATTCTATCCCTGGGAGCGGACGGCAAGAATGGTGGCTCGAGTTCCAATGCTGACATTTCAGCACTTGGGAAACTGTATTGGAGTCGAAATGTTGACAATTAAGCGACTAAGCTAATCGGCAACAATCTTATCCGAATTATTTTTACGAGGATCAGAAACCCAATTTCATGGGTTGAGACTTAAGAAGCCTTTACGGGGACATAATTTTCTTTGAGCAAAGATTCTAACCAATAAGCCGCTGAAATAGCTGTCGTATCTTGTCCATACCGAGCGATAACTTGGATACCAATTGGCAATCCTTCTCTCGATTTGAGACCTGGCACATTGATCGCGGGAACTCCCAATAGACTCCATAATCGATTGAAAATTGGATCCCCAGTACCCTCCTCAAACTTCGGTGGCACGCCTGTTGAGCTAGGTGTCAACAACACATCATTTTCCCCCATAGCTTTGTCGAAAGCTTGGCGCAATGAAAGTATCTGGGCAATATCTTTCAAATAATCATCTGATGACAGTTCTTCACCTTGTTCCATAATTTGAGCAAGCTTTTCACTAAAAAATGATCGAAAAGAATGCCACTCAAAATGTAATGCATCGAGAGCCTCGCGGGCAAAAATCCTCTTATGTAACTCAACAGACTGATCGTATATCTCTGGCAATTCTACATCCTTCAGTCTGACCTGCTCATCTTGTGACTTGATTAAATTCGATAGTTCCACCCAAGCGGTCTGCAATGCTCCATCAGCAGCATTCCAAAAGGGCGAACGACAGAGCCCAACTGATTTAGGTTTATGCTCAACATGGCAATATCTGTGGAGTTTACTACCTGAGAGGCTATCAATCATCCAAGCCACATCTGTTACATATCTTGCGAATCCACCTAAAGTATCGAAACTCCGTGCTAGACCTTTGACTCCCGAAAGATCGAATGTTCCCAAAGTGGGTTTGAAGCCCACCACACCGCAAAATGATGCAGGCCTGATAATCGAACCAGCTGTTTGTGTACCAATGGCCAAAGGTACCATGCCAGCAGAGACAGCGGCTGCGGATCCACTTGATGAACCCCCTGGAGTTCTCCCAAAACAACTTGGATTTTGAGTGCTCGATGCCTGAAAAGTAGCAAATTCAGTCGTGACTGTTTTACCAATCACAATTCCACCCATTGCTTTAATACGAGAGACAACAGAAGCATCAGCATGTTTTAAATGGGAAATAGGCGCATTTTTTCCCTCGTAAATTGGAGATCCACATCCAGTTGCTAAACCTCCTACATCTACAATATCCTTCACAGCCACCGGAACACCATAAATTGATGGGAATGTTTCAGTACCTGCCAGATTTCGAGCATGCCCAGATTCCTTTTCTCCTAATTCTCTCAACAAGTTCGAATTATCTCCAAATTTGCTTACCAACCGCGATGAGGCCAAATTAATATCTTGTTCAATTTGACGTTCATTGAAGTGTGTCCAAACTTTAAAGTGATCATTATGTGATTTGCATACTTCCAAAAAAGGGCGACAATATTCAGAAATTTGTAAAGAACCATCCCTGATCATTTCGACGGCTTCATTGATTAAAATGTCTTTTCGATTTTTCATCAGGATACCCACTAAATTACTTCACAAGGGTAGAGTTCTTCTCAAAACATTTCTAAATTGACCGCTCAGAGATTGCTTCAACTAGGGCATCAGCCCCAGAAGTAGTAATTTCATCCTTTGATTTTTCAATCAAGAATTTTTCAACCACCCCGTCTCGAGACATCATTGCATATCGTAGAGAGCGATCATAAAATCCAATTGATGGCACCGAAAAGTTCAACCCAACAGCTTTGGAGAATTCTGAGCTAGAGTCGGCGATCAGGGTAATCCCTTGATTGAATGCATCAAAAGAATAACCCCACCTTCTTACAACAAAAGTGTCATTGACTACGATGACAAAAATTTCTTCCACCCCCAAATCCAAAAGCTTTTGCTTGTATTTGAGGATGTTTGGAATGTGTAACTCAGTGCAGGTATCAGTAAACGCCCCAGGCATTCCGAAGATTGCGACGCACCGTCCAACAAGTTTGTCCATCAAATCAATCGTTTCAATCTTGGATTCTGTTACCAAAAGAACTGAGGAACTCGGAAGTTTACGACCAATTTCTAGCATAATGCTCCTTCAAATTTGAGTAGGGTGAGCTTTGGATTATAATTTTGAGAATCCTCAAAACAGAACAATTGAAAAAACAATGAGTACTCGATCTCAATGACACTTTGATTTTCGAAAAAAATAACAGAAGAATATCAGAAAAAAATTTCATGGAGTTTCAGTTTTCAGCAAAATTTTCTCCTGAGAGAATTTTCGAATTAGAAAATTTACTATTTGAAGACCCTTATGG
>WTIF01000155.1 GCA_011522845.1 Deltaproteobacteria bacterium | reverse complement strand
TTATTGAGACTATTCTTCAGGAGAATTCAGCTAAACCAGACTTCAAGGAAGGAGTCCGTGTACAACAAGTGATTGATGCTGCTTTGAGGAGCCACCGGGAGGGAGTTCGTCTAGTCATTGATTGAACCTGCCACTATCAATTACTGCTAATTAGACGATTTAGAATTGCTTAAGAGATTCTCTCCACAGTTCTATTCTGATGCCAGGATGAGCAGAATTTTATGACTGATAGCTTGCTTTGCTTTTATGATGGTGGAATCGCTGCAAAGTTAAGCTAGTCACTTCGGTCTCTTTTGGTGCTCGATTAGACAAGTATATCCACTTCAATGTTATTTGAGCTTTCTCCCCCACAAATTTAAAACTTCTGCTAAAATTTGGTTTGTTGTACGGCACTCACAGTGCACATTCAAAAAAACCAGATAATTCCTGTCGTTTACAAAGCTTTTCCCCAAACGCCAAAGCCCCTTTTCACCTCACTCCATATCTTATGTCCAGTATTTACCAACCAAAAACTGCGGTCATCCTGGCAGCTGGACTTGGCCTGCGCTTGCGAAGTGTGACCGGTGAAGTTCCGAAAGGACTCTTGGAAATTCAAGGATCTGGATTATTGGAGAGATCCATTCAGTTGTTGAGTTCTTGCGGGATTACCAAGTTCTTCGTGGTCACTGGTTTTCAGCATCAGATGTTGGAAAATCGACTACGAGAACAGGTGAGAGGCATCCATCTGAATTTCGTTCACAATCAACAATACGCTTCTTCGGGCAGCATGGAGTCCCTGGCTACGATGAAGGGCCAAGTACAAGAAGATTTCTTGTTGTTGGAATCCGATTTGATCTATGAGCGCCGAGCTTTGGAGTTGTTGTTGGAAGCGGGACAGCCGGATACGGTGCTGACCTCAGGTCAGACAAATTCAAAGGATGAGGTCTGGATTTATGGGGAGCCAAAGAGTGGGCAGATGAATTCACTCGAAACAGGAAGGATCCGCTACATCAACAAAAAACCTTCCGCCCAATATGCACTAAGAGGCGAGCTTGTTGGAATCAGCTGGTTATCCGCTAATTTTTTTGGGGCGATGTGTGATTATCACGCAGCCAACAAACCACACACCCTCCAATACCACTATGAAGAGAACATCTCTGACCTTAGTGCAGAGTATGAAATCTCCTATCTGAAAATTCCTGATTTGATTTGGGCAGAGATCGACATGGAATCTCACTACCGTAGGGTACTGCACGAGGTGTATCCTCGCATCCAGGCCCGAGAGAATGAAGAAATTCGCCCAGAGCTAGCTTACTCATAAACGCTGCCAGCGGTTGGACGTGAGCAGTAGATAGGTGAGATGATCAAATGCGAGCACTTGTTCTTCTAGATGTTGTCGATCCTGTTCGGAAGGCTGACTCTCACCAGGTTGATAATGAACAATCCGGCCCAGTGAGTGCTGTAAAAATCCAAGTGGGCTGAAGATGTTGATCAGCGCTCCTTCCTTGACCACTGCATAGTTCGGTTTCTCTTCCAGCAAGTTGCTGCCAATGCTGCTGTAGGTTCCCTCCAATTGAAGCAAATCCACGATCGTAGTCAGCAGGTCAATCTGAGAACCATAGTTCTCAGAAATCCATGGCTCTACATGCTTTGGTGAATAGATGAACAGAGGAATCCGGAAACGTTCGTAGGGCTCATTCGATTGGAAGTGAGCCATCGCGTGATCCGCGGTGATAATGAAGACGGTGTCCTCAAATTGTGGGTGCTGCTGAAACTCCTCAAGGAACTTGCCAATCGCCCAATCGGTGTAGTGTAGCATGTTCAGGTAACCACCTTCGGTATCCGTTCCGTGTTCGTAACCTGTAAAGGGTTCCTGCAGCTTTGCAAAGGGGGTATGGTCCGAACTCGCATTGATATAACCGAAGAAGCGGCCTTCTGATTCCTGCAGTTGCTGCAGTAGATACATCATCGCTTCATAGTCCCAGCCCAAGGGACGTTGAGCTTCTTCTGCTGGGTAAGAGAGCAGCAGCGGATAGTCTTCTCGCCCGAAGTACTCGTTGAAGCCAGCGGATTTGGCTATCAGATCCAATGAAAAGGATTCCCGATTTGTGGAGCTAACGAAGACGGTTCGAATATCGTTGGCCCTTGCCATGTTGCCGAGCCGGGGATAGTTCGCAGTCAAGGCGGTCATGTCTGGAATTCCTGGGAGAGGTGGAACTCCAGTGAGAATGGACTGTACCCCGTCCACGCTCCGTTGGCCATTCGCAAAGAAATTTGTGTAGACCCGACTGGTACTGATCAGCTTGTCAAGGTTGGGAGTGATGCCATAGCTTTCTCCAGAAAGACCATCAATGTACTTCGAGGAAAGACTCTCCACCATGATGACCACGAGATTTAGATTCCGCTTCGAAGAAATAACGGCTGGCTTTTGCTCCAATGGATAGGTTGGGTCTTGCGGTTCTAAAATTCCAAGCGTACTAAGGTACTCAGCTTCGTTGGTGATCTTGCGCTCAATGAAATGTCCGGAGATGCTGTAGTGGGAGGCAGAGAACATACCGTTAAGGATCAGGTTACCCATGCTGCCGTTACCGTGTCGATAGGCATCAATCACGGCAATTGGCTTCATTTGTACACCGCCTCGAGCCAGTACAGCCATGATCAGGAAGATTAACAGGTAGCCACTCCAGGAGCGGACTCCTGCCACGTTCTGTCTGCGATGCCACTTGAGAAACAGAGGAAAGCAAAGGACTGCTGCTACCAAGACTCCTAGGATGGCTGGCCATTGCGCCTTTGCTTCCAGAAGTAGATATTCGGTATCATTGGCTAGGAAGAGCAACTCGTTGGTGATGTGGCGTTTGACGTGGCTGAAATAGACAAAGTCTGCACTCAGGAAAATGATCAGTCCCAACAGCTGTAAGTAGACGATTACCTGGATCAGTATGCGATAGATGGACGATCCAGTGAAGCGCAGTGGGAAGGTTAGCAGCAGCATGGGAATCAACAGCAGGATCGTGGTAGAGGCCAGATCAAAGCGAACGCCCTCCAAGAGGCTGATCGCAAGTTGTCCCCAACTCAGCTCTGTAAACAGCTCCCCGTAAACAAACAACACCGCGAGCCGGAAACAGAAAAAGAGTGCCAGAAAGATCAGGTAATGACCCAACACCTCCAGCAGGACGGGTTTTGCTTTTTTGAGATCTTGTAGAAACATCGTGAATCAATGAGTGAGCAATATCGTTATAATTGTGTGGATGAGTCAGTGCTGCTACCCATCCTCAAGAAGCATGTCTTCATTCCGTTGCATCGGTGGATCCCCTATTGGGTTCCAGCCAATTATCTCACCTTGGTTTCCATCGTGATGATGTGGGGAATCTTCCTCTACTTCACGACCGTGGATTTGCCTTCCGGAGTGGAGATTGGCGCCGCTGTCCTTGTAATTACAGCTTATGTGATCTTTGATCATTTTGATGGTCTGCAAGCCAAATTGACCCAAACAAGCTCTCCTTTGGGAGAGTGGCTGGATCACTTCAGTGATGTGTTTAACGGCGCGATCGTCGTCTACCTGGGTTTTAAGTGCCTGCATTTGCCATTGGATGGCTTGTTCCTCGTGTTGACCTGGCTGAACTTCCTAGCCTTTGCTGCGACCTATGTGGAGCAAAGGATCCGTAAAGAGCTTTACTTTGGAAAGGTCGGTTCCCTCGAGGGGGTCGTCCTGATGATTTTGGTCTTGGCTCTTTGTATTTCAGAAAATGGTCGAGCGCTCTGGCATTTTGAACTGGGTTGGCCACTCTATCACTATCTCCTCGCCAGCTTTGCCCTTGGTTGTGTGGGTACCATCTTCACCTGCCTGCACCGAATCGGGCGTCTTCCCAAAGAATTTTTGGGTTTTGGTATCGGCGGAAGCCTGCTTGTTGTTTTGGGAATCTATCTGGATCTACCCTCTGGTTGGCTCTTTTGCGCGATCACCATCTTTTCCTCAGAATTCATCCTCAGAAACATGGCTCAGCATTTAGCTGGCCAAGCGGGCGCTGCCATTGATCTGGTAGTGTTTGGGCTGTTAGTGGGTCTGGTAGGATGGTACTGGCTTTCCTGGAATCCGATTCCATTACTGATGCTCTTCAATCTAGGACTGGGGCTTTCGATGTTGATGCGTTGCAGGCGCTTGTTTGTTCAATGGCGCCAACACTGGCTCTGGTGGAACCCATCCACACCATCTTGAGGCCCTATTGGCGATGCCTCACTCTCCTTTGAGTTAACGACTTCTCCAAGAGACTTGTACTGCTGGTTTGGGGGCTGATTTTGGGAAATTACTTTATCTTGAACAGTGTCAAATGGTTGCTTTGCCAGGAAGCAAGGATTGTGCAGAGGAGGCAGCGGATCTCAAGGTGGGCATTCAGCAGTCTTTATAAACAATCTGGCCATCAGGCATAGTGGTGTTGCAGAGTTGGGCTCCTTCCATTTCTGTGAAGGAGAGATCGGCTCCTTTCAGGCTAGCGGCTCCCAAGTTGGCTTTTTTCAAATTTCCCTCTTTCAGGTTAGCTCCTCCGAGGTGAGCCTTCCGCAGATCCGCACCTTCTAGATTGGCAAAACGTAGATCTACGTCAACGAGGCTCGCTGCGACCAACCTTGCACCTTTCATATTTGCTCCGTGCAAATCCGCTTGATCTAGCTTGGCATTCTCAAGGTTGACTCCTGCTAAATTAGCGAAACGCAACTTAGTGCCGTCAAGATTGGCTCCGTAGAGATCCGCACCTTCCAAATTGGCGCTCTCCATGTCACAACTGGAGAAGTCTGCATCTTTCAGATTGGCTCCTACTAGATTAGCTCCCTTGAGATAAGAACCACTGAGATCGCCTCCGCTCAGGTCGCCGTTGGGACAGTTTCTGGCCGATGAAAGCCTCTCCAAGTCCTCTTGTTTCATCTTCGTTTCCTTGGTTTTTCAAGCATTTTCTTGAGTGATGATACACATCAGATGAAGAACTACTGAATGGTAGACAAGATACTCTGATTAGTCTAGAGTCTGGCTTTCTCACCCACTAGCAGAAACCGTTCTAGATGGGTGGAGAGTCTATTTCGAATCATCCTGTTTGATGAATAGTAACAGAAAGGAGTCCAATGTATACAGCCGTTGCAAACGTAAAGGTCACCCCAGCCTATTGGGAAGCGCTAATGCAAAATCCAGATTCAGATCGAGCAGCTGCAATTGCTCAGGCTATGGCAAGTGTCGGAGGAAAAATGCATTTCTTCGCCTTCACCCATGGGAAGTGGGATGCCATTGTAGCTGGAGAAGCCCCAACGGAGGCTGCATTTATGTCAGTCATTGCCAAAGCCTGGATGGCCGGTATGATTCAGGATGTTGAAACGATTCCCTGTATCGCTCAAAAAACAGTAACGGAAGTCATGTCTTCAGCAGGCAATGCCGATTACAAAGCACCAGGACAGTAATCTCTCAAAC
>WTIF01000399.1 GCA_011522845.1 Deltaproteobacteria bacterium | reverse complement strand
GCATTCATAGATGACCAACTCAGCCAGAGACTTCTTAGAAAATTGAATTGATTCAATTTTCACCTTCAGATCTGGCAGGAGGGCTACCCTTCTCAACTTTCCTGATGAAGTCTTCCTTGGTGACTGCTCACTTTCAAAATATGCTTTCAAAAGTCCAATTTTCTCATCAATTTCAAATGTAATGATTTTACCCCAAAATTCCCCCCCAAGAGAATTCCTTGCAAACGGATCAAGTATCCAATCAGTTATAGAATTTCCATCTGAATCTGTTCTCAAAACCTTTACCAAATATGCTGTCAAAACAGCTACTGGATACTGAAACTGTCCCTGCCAAATTTCATGACCCTCGGAAGCTTGAATCAGATCATATTTCCCAATGAGTGGAAGATTTTCTATGGTGTTGTCATGATGACTGTCAAAAAAACGGAGTGGTACCCCAAACATCCAAAATTCCGCTTTGAGTGCGTTGGTGATCGGGAGAGAAATGTTGTAATGATTTTCATACAAGTGAATGCCAAATCTTCTCATGTGCTTTGCTGCCCTTTGCCATCATTTAATTCATCGTCTTTTTCCATATTTTAGCTACCAAACCAAGATTACGTGGTTAACCTACTTACTTTCATAAGGTACATCCTGTGAATGTGCGGACCTACAAAGATAATCTTCGATGAGGCGGCATCCCTTGCCCCAACGCTGAGAACAAACCACACTACAGTCCCCTGAGTTAATAATGTCCCGAAAAATTATATTTGTTTTTACGGTGCTCTTTCTGACAAGCCTATTTGGGTTGGCTTGGGCAGCAGGTGAAGGGAGAAGGCAAATTCGACCTTTGGATTATCAAAGCTTACGCTCTTACACGGAATCTCAGCAGGTTATTCCAAATTATGTTGCTGAAAGATATCCAGATAACTTTGAAGACAAAGTCCGTCGAGATGCGGCCCGATATGTACCGCCCAAGCGTCGTTTCAAACCAGCTCCACTGAACTACGGACAACTCAGGATTTATCTAGACAGACAATACGAAAGTCCTCCTGACAATCCTCTGACAAGAGATATTTATTCAAGAAGAAAATCTGTGCGAACCATCATTCGCGAACCGATGGATATGCGTTAAAAAGAAGTTCGTGTGATTCACAATCAATTTGTGCTATACAGAATGGTTTACTATTAAAATGTGATTCAAATCTTTTGCTTTGAATCCTTCCTCACCTCTCTAGCAGTTTAGGCACTCCCGAATGGCGAAGAAAAAAGTTCGCAAAGCTGGCATGGTAAAACGCCAGCAAGCAAAGAAACACACGAAAGCACAACAACGACGTAAATTTGCCTCCCGAAGAATGATTAGTAATCCACAAGCTGCAACTCAAAAGCGCTTGGAAGACTTACTAAGCACACTTCCTTTCCTAGCATTCTCAGAACGTTTTGAAGATCTGCAATTCGATATTCAGAAAGTGAAGGAAGAATTAGAAGCAAAAACTCCAGAACCATTGCTTCTCATGAAGTTGCTCACAGAAGAGTTTCTAGAAGGATTCCGTGCTCGATTTGAGGAATTTGAGAGAGAAACAACTCCGCAATCACCTGACAATCTTTTGGCTAAAGCAACGATTCATCAATTGGATCACAGCAGTGAAATTCCCCATCTTTCAAATCCAATGATCGTTGCGGTGTATCTCAAAACACGCACCGAAGCACTTGGGGAGGAAGCCCTGACTAGAGAAACAATTCATGACGCTCTCACTGATTATGAAGTGAGAAACAGCGAATTAATTGAACTGATCTCCGAAAGCCCTGGTGAATTGATTTACGGCCCTGAAGCCACAATACCTGGTTCAGAGGATTCAGGAATAGAGGTAGAATCCCTCGCTGACTCTGAATCGGAGGAAGATGTTAGAGTTCCTCCTATCTCTGAAAAAGTTTTGGCAGATTTCCGAGAGAGTCTCGATTGGTCAGAAGAGGATCTCTCAAGGTTGGATGAAGATCTTGAAGTGTTTCTGGATGATTTCCAACCACCAGTGTATCAGGAATGGACGCCTGATTTGATTGACGAATTCATCAATGAATGGTTTGTCAGGGAAGCAAATCCTTTGGAAGAAGACTTAGCAAGCATGCGTAAAAACATGCTATATTTCCTGAGGTTTCTGCGTGAACAATCTCTGTTACCATCATGCTTTGGAGATACACGACCATCCAGCCTGGAAGGCGCAGCTTGAATCAAACCTTTATTCAAGTGAATGGTCGTAAATTTTTCCATCCACCACGGAGGTGACTATGCGTATTCGTTGGCAATTGAGCATCCTTTTCGGAATCCTGTTACTTGTTGCACTGAGCGGATGCAGTAAGGATCAGGGCCCAAGGCCTAGTCAAGGAACACTTGACAACCCTAGTTTCCATGTCATGCGCGGTAAAGACTTACTTGATGAGCAGCGTATTGATGCTGCCTCCAAACAGTTTGATCTGGGACTTGAGTTGGAATCTGAATATGCGCCCGCTCTGGCAGGCAAAGCTCTTGTCCTCACCCTACAGTCACAACAAGTCGGTTTGGAGCCTGAAAAGGCAGCGGAACTACTTGAGGAGTCTGAGAATTTATTAGAAAAAGCCCTGAGCAATGCTGAGGGTCCAAACGAGGAACTCTCAGTTCAATTATTGGCAATGCGTACTATTACAGCCAGAGCTGAGGGGGATGACTGGATCGAAGATGTTGAAGATCATTTTGATGACGCTCTAGAGGTTTTTGAGGACCATCCTGATCTTCAAGCAAGTAAAGCTGAACCCTGGTATTATTTTGGCCAATCTAATGAAAAAGCTTTAAGATTTGAAGATGCCCAGAATGCTTTCACCCAAGTACTCGAGTTGAATCGTGGGTTTACTAGAGAAGCCAACCATGCGATGGAACAACTGAACAAAATTGTCCGGGCTCAACCGGGGACAAGGCATGGGCGTGAGTTAGCGATGATTGAGCAAATCACCCGTGCCGATATGGCAGCATTGTTGATGCAAGAGCTTAGATTAGCTGACCTTTACAGCCGAAATGCAACTGAGCAAAGGGAGGAACTGAATTATGAATCTCCAACAAAAGATTTTCTTCCACCCGGCGAAAGCAAATTAGAAAGGCCACTGGCATCTGATATCTCAGAACATCCACTGCGTGAAGATATTGAAACAGTTCTAAAACTTCAGGTGCGAGGCCTGGAATCCAACCCTCAATTTCTATTTTTCCCTAATAAAGAGATCACTAGGGCCGAGTATGCTTTAATGTTGGAGGACGTGCTTATTCAAGTTACGCAAGACTCCGCTCAATCCACTAGATTTGTAGGTGATACTTCACCGTTTGTGGATGTTCGGCCAGACGCGTACTACTACAACGCTGCGCGTACCCTTGTTTCAAGGAATATTATGCAACTCCAAGATAAGGTTCGGGGTGAATTTGGTCCGGATCGAGCTGTAGCTGGTGCGGATGCGCTCTTGAGTTTGCGACTTCTCAAAGACGAACTACAGCGCTACGTACGATCTCCGAGTAGTTAACGAGATATGAATTGCAATGTACTGGTTGTTGATGATGAGCGAAGTATTCGCTGGGTCCTGGAAAAAACCATCTCTCGAGCCAGTGCAACGCCCCACATTGCTTCTAATCTCAGAGAAGCACTGGGAATTCTAGAAAGCCAAGCCATCGACATGGCATTTGTAGATATTCACCTACAACAGGAGAATGGTTTAGCTTTCACTGAAGAAGTTTTGAAGCAATTTCCTTCGCTGTTGATCACGGTGATGACCGGTCAGAACACAATGTTCAACACCGTAGAAGCCATGAAGAAAGGAGCTTTTGAGTACATCACGAAGCCATTTGACATTCAAGAGGTAGAGGAAATCCTTGAAAGAGGTCAACACCTCCTCCGAACCCACAGAGACGAACGCCAAAGCCAACTCCAACTCACTCACCGCGAAGAGCAAGAATTACTAATCGGCAGAAGCCGTGAGATGCGCGACATTTTCAAGTCGATTGGTAGAGTAGCCGCAACCCATCTGACCGTACTAATTTTAGGGGAAAGTGGCACGGGCAAAGAATTGATTGCTCGTTCCATTCATGCACATTCTGACCGTTCAGATGCACCATTCGTTGCAATAAATTGTGCAGCAATCCCAGGGGAATTATTAGAATCTGAGTTGTTCGGTCATGAAAAGGGGGCTTTCACAGGAGCTGTTGACCGCAAACGTGGAAAACTAGAACTCGTAGGTCGAGGAACTCTTTTTCTGGATGAAATTGGTGACATGCCCCTTAAGCTGCAAGCAAAGCTTTTGAGGGTTCTGCAAGAGCGACAGTTTGAGCGGGTGGGCGGTAGCGAGTTTATTCCAGCATCCATGCGTGTGATTGCGGCCACACACCGTCAATTAAACAAGATGATTGCGGAACAGGAATTCCGTGCGGATCTCTTTTACCGGTTAAGTGTGTTCCCAATTAATGTACCCTCGCTTAGGGAACATCGTGAGGACATCCCGCTGCTGGTAGAACATTTCCTGAAAAAAGCCCGTCAAGAACTGGCAGTAGGGCGAAAGAGTATTACTGAGGAAACTATGGAAATTCTTCAGAAATATTCATGGCCAGGAAATATTAGAGAATTAGAAAATGTAGTTAAAAGTTTGATGATTACCAACGTTAGTGAAGTCATTACCAAAGATGCGCTTCCACATAATCTGCTCAGAGAAGCCCCACTTCCAGAACTTGAAGAAACGCTGGAAGAATTGGCCTACAAGAAACTTCATATGGTGATTCCTGAATTTGTTCATCAGCAAAGAGAGGATTTAATGGACGCAGTCCTTCACCAAATAGAAAGGCCCTTATTGCAATTGTTATTGGAAGAAACTCGTTGGAATCAACAGAAAGCTGCACGTATTCTGGGTATCAACAGAAATACTCTTCGAAAAAAAATTGAGATTTTGCAGGTAAGAAGACTCAGTTCCTCGAAAAGCCAATAGATTAAAATGCTCAATCGAGTTTTACAGATCATTCATCAGAGAATTGCATCGGGCGAACCGGACTCTTCTTATGTAGCATCACTAGTTCAAAAGGGGGAAGACAAGATTCTGAAGAAAATTGGTGAAGAAGCCACTGAAGTGGTTTTGGCGGCTAAGGGTCAGGATCGAGTTGCCTTAGTGCATGAATTGACTGACCTCTGGTTTCATTGCCTTGTCTTGATGGCCGAAAAAGAAATATCCTTAAAGGATATTGACGATGAATTCGAGAGACGTTTCGGCCAATCAGGAATTGAAGAGAAAGCGACTCGCAACAAATCCTGATCTTTTTCCGTTGTTCCACCCAAATTAAAACCCATGTTTACACCTTTTGAATCGTTCGACATCAAATTCCGTAATCAACTCCTTGCTCCGCCAACAAAAGAAAACCTTGCGAACCACCGAGGCGTTGTCACTGGCGAAATCATTCGTCACTATTCAGCCC
>WTIF01000180.1:2890-5609 GCA_011522845.1 Deltaproteobacteria bacterium | reverse complement strand
GATCCTAACCGGTGGAACCAGCCGTTCAGATTCCTTTTGTCAACTCTTCTCCAATGTGCTTGGTATTCCAATCAAGGTACTCGCAGAACCTGAATTAACCGGTCTCAGAGGTGCTTTGGCTGCCTGTCAGCCGGAAAGTGCTACCTCAGAACCAAGAATTCAAAAAACATATTTGCCCAGTTCTGAGCAATTGAACAACTATGACGGTCTGTTTCAGATTTTTCTAAAGAGTTATCCTGCTCTGCGGAGCAGCTTTGCTCAATTAGCCCAGCTGTAGTCTCCAATGATTCAAACAAGAAACCCAAAGGAATCCCATGGGAATGCCTCCTTTTCACTTAGCTTTTGCAGTCAGAGATTTGAACGCCACCCATGATTTCTACGTCAATCGTTTGGGCTGTAAGGTCGGACGGACGGATGAGAAGTGGATTGATTTCGACTTTTTTGGACATCAGATCTCCGCGCATCTAAAACCTGAAGAAACCCAGCGAGTCGAGACCAATGGAGTAGACGGAAAGTCTGTTCCTGTTCGGCATTTTGGCGCAGTCTTGGATTGGGATCATTGGCATCAACTCGCAGAATCCCTGAAATATCAAGGGGTTGAGTTTCTGATAGAACCCTATATTCGGTTCCAAGGGGAAGTCGGTGAACAGGCAACAATGTTCCTGCTAGACCCCTCTGACAATGCAATCGAGTTGAAGTCCTTCCAGAACCCAGACCAACTCTTTGCCAGCTAATTTTTTGGCTTCATTTCTTGTTTATAACCCTCAATTAAACTCGATGTGAGATGTATAAAGAGAGCTATAATTTAAAAGGGAAGAGGGCTTTCATTACAGGGGGGTGGACGTGGAATTGGGCTTTGCTCTGCAGATGCACTGGCAGAAGCTGGGGCGAATTATCGGAAAGCAATTGCAGACGGACTCTCCAATTTTGATGGGTCTAGCCTGACCCGTCATTTGTTGAGTGATTAACCGAAGAGCAAATATTTCTTCATCTACACAATCGGTGAGGCTAACTTTCTCTCGAACTCTCAAATTTCTAGCCTCGAACCCAGCTTTTCTCTGTAGACGCGTAAAATGACAACACGTTTTATCTGCTACGCACTCAGGAAACTATATCTTCGATTGACACATCCGTGTCATTTAGTTCCAAAAATTCGATCTCCTGCATCACCTAATCCCGGTAGAATATAGGCATGATCGTTCAACTTTTCATCCACAGCTGCGGTATAAATTGGGACGTCTGGATGTTCACTGTGGAAATATTCAATACCCTCCGGGGCAGCTAGCAAAGACACAAAGCGGATATTCGAAGCACCATTTTCTTTCAAACGGGAGACCGCTGCTGCTGAGGAATGCCCTGTTGCCAGCATGGGATCCAGGGCAATCACCAAGCGCTGATCAATCATCTCCGGCAATTTCAGATAGTACTCCACTGCCGCTAAGGTCACCGGATCACGATAAAGTCCAATATGTCCAACTCTGGCTGAGGGAATTAACTCCAAGAATCCATCCAACAAGCCGATCCCAGCCCTTAAAATTGGTACCAAACACAGCTTTTTTCCTTCAAGAAAGGGAGCCTGCATTTTCTGCAATGGAGTCTCAATTTCTTCGTATTCAAGCGGTAAATCTTGAGTGACTTCATAAGCTAAGAGTAGTCCCACCTCTCGTGCCAAAACACGAAAACTTCGAGTTGAGGTTCCTTTTTTTCTCATCAGCGAAAGCTTGTGCTGCACCAGTGGGTGTTTAATTTCTTTAAGGACTTTAATCATGGAAACCTCGATCAGAAAATTTCAAAAGACAGTGCCATCACTCTCCACACGGAGGGGCGGTGATCCATCTGGACGACGTTCATAAGCGAGCTTGCGGCCAGTGCTCCAAGTACCTCCCTGTAAAATCTGAGGTAAAGGAAGTTCTTCTGATGCAAGCCCCATCTTTTCTCTGAGTTGTTCTCCTAATCGATCCAACAAAATGACCGTCAATGCTCGCCATTCAACGATAAGTTCTGAGGAGACAGGATGTAAGGCATCGATTTCGTCAGGCTTCTTTAACTCCAGGACACCTGTGTCGAAGAAAAGACCACCGTTTCGGTACTCAGGGAGGCCCGTCAACGAGTCGATGTCTTGGACTTGAAAACCAGCTTCTTCCAGTGGTTCCAATAACGAATAAGTCAACCACTGTGAAAGCTTGTGAAAAGGAACCAGTTCAGCAGTAATTTCAGAATCCGCCAACAAATGATGACGCCAGACATCGCCCAAGTTTCGACCACCCAGCGTCAAACGTGGGGGCCAGACGTCTTGTAGCAGCTTTAGCAAAGTTCCCAATAAGAGATCCACTTTAAGAACACGATCCTCGCCGATTGGAATTTTTTCGAGAATATTCGCGATTCTCGGATTTGGCTCTTGGTCAGTCCTGCAAAAATTGATGAGTTGCTCACCTAGTCTTCTGAGTAGTGCAGCCCTTTCTTCCAACCCAACAAGGGGATTTGCCGCTGAGACTTGAAATCCCTCAGCCAACTGCTCAACACTAAACTTTCGAAGGCTCTCCGCATCAGCTTTGAAGAGATCATGAGGATCACTCGAGAAAGTTCCCTTCGAAAAGAGATATAAGCTCGCTAGGGCCAAACCTTCCGAGCGAGAATGTTTCTCTCCAGTAAGAGGATCTCGAAAGTGCCAGTCGGGCCCTGCTCCAGCATCTAACAGAACACTGGTCACCGCCAAATC
>WTIF01000180.1:0-2790 GCA_011522845.1 Deltaproteobacteria bacterium | reverse complement strand
TGAGTTTAGAAACTCAAACGGTTCGAAGGTCATGCTCGTTAAAACTGCTCCAGGTTTCGGCCTACCGTGCTTTTGAGAGCATCAGGATCCAGTGAGGCGTCCGTGAAGTAGCCAGCAGCTTTTTTGGCCTCCATCTCTACCTTTGCATCATCGGGAATTTGCTCATCAGGAATCGCCAGACGTTCTCCAACGGTAATCCCCTGAGAGACAATGGCGTCATACTTCATGTTGCTCATGGAAACGAGGATGTCGATGTGCTTGACGCCTAGCCAATTGAGAACATCCGGCATCAATTGTTGGAAGCGCATATCCTGAACACCTGCCACACACTCCGTTCTTTCAAAGTAAGTCTCCGCTCGATCCCCACCCTCTTGACGCTTACGAGCATTGTAAACCAAGAACTTAGTGACCTCCCCGAGTGCACGTCCCTCCTTGCGGAAGTAAGCGATGATGCCAACTCCACCGTTTTGAGCGTTTTCGACACACACTTCGATGCCGTGAATCAAGTAGGGTCGACAAGTACAAATATCCGAACCAAATACGTCTGAACCGTTGCACTCATCATGAACACGGCAAGCTACTTTGCAGTCTTTGTCCCCAATCTTCGCGACATCTCCCATGAAATAGACAGTGATTCCACCGATTGGGGGAAGAAAGACCTGCAAATCGGGACGAGTTACTAGTTCTGGGTACATTCCTCCTGTTTGCTCAAAGAGGTTTCGCCGAAGTTGTGATTCTGTAATCCCAAATCTTTCAGCAACCCCTGGTAGGTACCAGACTGGTTCGACAGCCATTTTGGTGACATTTACTTCACCGGTATCCAACAAGACTTTACCATCAGGCTTGAGGCGACCCTGTCGCATGGCGTCCTGCATTTCGATCAATTCCAGCCTTGCCTTGGTGACAGCTATGGTTGGACGGATATCCATTCCATCCTTCAATTCCTCTGCGAAAACCTGTCCGATCATGTGACCAAAGGGATCCAGAGACACGATTTTTCCGGCTTCACCCCACTGGGAATGAGGACCAATCGGGACAATTGGTGCTGTGTTGGTAAGATCTGGAACATGGTCCGCATCAAGCTGTCCGGCAGCCACAGCGAGGGCACGATAAACCGCGTAGGAACCTGAGTGCGTACCAATCACATTTCGCTTAGTAGGATCTTGGACCGAACCAATGATAGGGCCTCGCTGCTTGGGGTCGGCTTGACCCCATTGAATCTGTGGCCCACGTTGGTCAAGACGACCTGGGTGTGAGGTCAACACAATGTGCTTCGGTTTTTCCATAGGAGTCGGTGAATGGATGGTTTGCGAAACTGAATTATGGATTTTGTCGATACAAGGATTCAATCGTCACACATGGATTGCCAATCCCAGCGTATCAACTGAGGAATTGCAAACTTTATCAAATTAATAGAATTTTTTGCATCTGGTTGTCCAATTGACGACAGGGAGCGAAAAAAGTAGGTAGGCATGATAGACACAGGTCTACATGGAAAGCAACCGAGTACTAACATATTGCTTGAATAATTCTATTTTCATCTTGGTCATTTCAGGAATTCAAGCAAAAAACCATTAACTCGTTAGTTATCACAAAAAATACTCGATAAATTGAAGGAAGATTATGTCAAAGAAAATCGCAATTGTGGGCACTGGACTGATTGGACGAAGTTGGTCCATTGTCTTTGCGAGGGCAGGTTTTGAAGTATGGCTTTGGGATCCTGTGGAGGGTGCCGTCTCAACTGCTATCAAATTGATTAAGGAAGGACTACCCAGCTTGGCAGAAGAAAATCTGCTGAATGGCTGTTCCGTTGAACAAGTATTTGGAAGGGTTCACGCCTCTGACAGTTTGGAAGATGCACTTGATGGAGCAGACCACCTTCAGGAAAACGCTCCGGAACGGGTGGAGATTAAAAAGGAACTCTATCAACAAATCGATCGGCTAGTGGGGCCCCAAACCGTAATGGCCAGCTCTACCTCTGGTATCGTTGCTTCTCATTTCACAGAGAACATTCAATCCAGAGAGCGATGCCTGGTCGCTCATCCCATTAACCCCCCACATCTTGTACCGTTGGTTGAATTGGTACCCGCCCCTTGGACGGCAGCGCGTGTTTTGGAGAAAACCTCTGCACTGATGAGACAAGTGAATCAGGCCCCTATTCAGTTAAACCGAGAGATCAAAGGATTTGTTGCCAATCGACTCCAGGGGGCTCTACTGGCCGAGGCGTTCCGTCTTGTTGAGGATGGAATCTGCTCTGCCAGGGATATCGACACCTCGATTGCAGAAGGCCTCGGCCTGCGCTGGTCTTTCATGGGACCTTTCGAAACAATTGATCTGAATTCACCAACTGGGATCCGAGGATATTGTGAAAATTTTGGACCCCTCTATTACGAATTGGCCCAAGAACAGGCAGATCCTCGCGTTTGGGGAGAGGCGCTGCTTTCCAAGGTGGAACAAGAACGTCGGGAGGACTTGGCAGCAGATAAGTTGTTGGATCGGCAACACTGGCGCAATCAGCGCTTAGCTCTTCTGATGAGTGCAAAAAAGGAAGGTGAGGAAAGACTTGGAAAATAAATTCCAAATGTTCAGATGGCTTTATTTTTATTGTAAGAGATGGAGAGTGTTTTTTGGTAGCATAGGGGAGACTTGAACTCCCCCTAATCTCCCGTATTTATTGACGAAAGCTACTGTAAGTGTCCACATACGTGTCCAGGATTCCAAAATTCAGCAACTTCCTTCCAGCTCAGAAACCTAAATTTCAAAGGAGGCTTTCAAGCATCAATCTAAGGA
>WTIF01000023.1:16814-20056 GCA_011522845.1 Deltaproteobacteria bacterium | reverse complement strand
ACAAGTCCATAGGTTCCGGCTCTTCTGACACTTTCACGCTCATTCAAAAGTGCTTTCCGCAGAAGTTCCTTGGCAAGTACCGGATCCCTGATTGCCGCAAGTTCGTAAGCAGCCCCAATTCGGATTGGTTCCTTTTCATCTCCTTTTTCCAGCATCTTCTCATAGAGTTGTAAGGCCTCTTTTTTCAGATATTCATTAGATTGTTTCGTGTTGTCGATTTTTGGCGATGGTGGTTTACCAGTTTCCAGCCAATGCTTGTGGTAACGCCAAGTACTCTTGATTCCAGAACTCACCTCAGTCAGATCAAATCCTGTTAGAGGATCCACACTTTCCTGACACCAGTCTACCTCTGCTGAGTCCGTCCCCGAAGGCTCATTTGTGCGATAAATCCAGAATCTCCACATAAACCTTGGGTTGTCTGTCCATTGGCGCCAATCATCTCTTCGATGATTCCCGCGATGGAAAGTGTTGTGAGAATAGAGAAGGATGCTCCCGGCCCGCAGTGGGGCAACTTCAAAAACACGGGTCAGCGGCCAGTTTAGCCCTGAAACAGCATCCACCATCCTTCGGTCGTGCTTGGTTTTGCGCTGAATGATGTCTTCCAAAGTGTATTTGGAGTCCGGCCCACTAACGGGGATGCTCTCCAAGCCCTCGATTAAGTAGCCGAAGTCAATGTGGTCAGCTCCTGCAAAGTTATCGTGGTTCTCCTCGTGGTTGAAAGTCCAGTAGTGGCTGAACGGTACAATTGCTGTTGGTCCCATCTCTGGTGAAACATCTTGTGGGTAGTACAGCATCTCAATTTGGATCGCCTGGTGATGCCTCTGTTTGCGGGCATTGTAAGGAGCATTATCGTCTTTGTGCCAGTGTTGATCACGAGCTCCGCTGATGAAGGGGGCATTATGAATGAACGGCACAATCGCCCAGTTTTTGCCGACAAGTTGATCGCAGGCAGCGACTAATCCAGGCGCATCCAAGATATCAAAAATCTCTGGCATCACCTCAGGAGTAATTCGTAGCTGATCCTGAACCGCTTTCTTTTCTTTTTCGTAAATTCGTTGATGGATTTCAGACGGCACCCCCAGACTGTCTGGACAAAGAACGGCAACCCCTCTACTCGCAAACTCTTGAACGAGATTTTCTGCTTTACTGCAGGTGATTGATTCAGTAGTGCGTTGTTTAGAAATCAATTTGTTCAACCTCTGATGAGAATATTTTTTCTTATATCAAAATATTTGAATGTTTTATTTTATTGATTAATTGATAATCAAAAGTTAGATTAAGACTGGTTGAAAAATCAAAGCAATAGACTACTGAAAAAGTAGCTAAACTGACGTTAAGTTCCCATCACTGGCGTACTTCACCAAAACCCGGTCAGGGAAACAATTCTTGGGAAAGATTCACCAGCATAGATGTTTCTAGCACTTCAGTCTCGTATTTGTTCACTCACTATGAGGAATTTGTATGGCACCTGCAGATTTTCGTCGTTGGAGGAGGATTTTGGTCTGGAGTATTCTGACCGGTAGTACGGTATGGCTATTGAGCTTGGTCAGTTTCTGGAAACCTGAACTATTCTCTTCTCTGTACAGTATCATCGGTCTTTGAGTATCCTAGAATCTTTGAAGGTATTGCTGAGGCAGTTCCTTTGTGTGGCATTGTGTATTCTAAAATAGTGTGGCCACTTGGGTGCATGATTTCCACGTCACCAGCTAACCAGCCTTGAGACTGATGCTCTTTGTTTGCTTCAATTAGGCTCGCTTGATTACCGAATCCCCCGTTTTTTACTCTTACAAGAATTGACCATGACTACCGCCCAACTTGGAGCTAGAGAGAAACTTCGAAACTTTTTTGGTTTCAAGACGTTCATCAGTGGTTTAGCCAAGCAAGGCACTTCCACACTGACAGTTCTGTTCGTTTTGTTCATGGCACACTCAATTCATCTCCTTTGGGCATTATTCTCAAAGATTTTTTGAGAACAGATCACCAAAAACTTCACGGTCCACACTGAGAATTATGGCTTTTTGAGATTATAATCGTAAGCTCCAAATTACCTATGACTCCCTTTGGGTAGCCCTTAACCATAAGGTTAGAGCCCAATTGCCTTAATTTGAAACCAACGCTGTTCAAAGGCCATAAGCGTCTTGGCAATGAGTGACCGAGATATTTGAAGCAGCAGCACACTTCCCCTGATCCAATGCCCTTCCCATTTCCTCTCCCCTTTGATGGAAAGCCACACCGCTGGACGATGGGATTACGCCCACTAGCCCTGGAGGACTGGCTCTGGCTAGATGAACGCTACGAAACAGAAGTTGCCCTGAGGCGAGCACTGCTCGATCAGAGGCACGATGAAGTGTTTCAAATCCGCCCTGAAGCAGAGATCGCCAGCTCGGAGGTACTCAAACTGGTTCTCGCATTTCTTGAAAAACAGCATCCGGAGCGCTTTCAACAGATTCAAGAAGACAAGAGCCTAGCACCTGCGCAAACAACTTTTGAAATGGCTGCTAGAGCGCTGCATCCGCTAGAATTGGCAGGACGATTGGTCCAGGAAGATCTGTGCGTGATGCAAGCGGCTCCGGAAGATGCTGAGGATGCTGGAGAGTATCGACTGACCGCAGCAGCACTTTGTTTCCCTACTCGTTGGAATCTGCGTGAGAAGATTGGGCATCCGATGTCCGAAATCCATGACCCAGTACCGGGCTATCGGGAGCAGATCAATGCCCCAGTGAATCAGTTCATGCGCCGTCTGAGACCTGAAAAGCCGATGTGGCGGGTCAACTGGAGCCTGAATGAGGATCCGACACTTTTTCAGCCAGGTGGCCATGGATCAGCAGAGGCTGCATCCCACCTTACACCAGAGAACGCTGGGGCAGAAGTGTTCTTACGATTGGAACGTCAGACTCTACGCCGACTTCCTCAAACGGAAGCGATCCTCTTCACTATTCGAATTCTCCAGTGCCCCTTGGAGCAATTGAATGTTTCGGAAGCCCACCAACTAGCCCAAACCCTTCGTCACTGGCCTGATGACCTGCGAACCTATAAATCCTTTCCGGTCTATGGACCAGCGGTACTGAGCTATCTGGAAGGAAGGGCTTGACCCATGAAGAGAATTCAATGACGTGGATATCCGAAAAAAGCTGTGATGTAAGAATAAACGTAGATTAGAGCCGGTCTTCGTAGGATTCTTTTTGGCGAAGAATTTTCCATCATACCCAGATTAGCCATTTACCAGGCTTTATTATCTGCCC
>WTIF01000023.1:5666-16714 GCA_011522845.1 Deltaproteobacteria bacterium | reverse complement strand
TAGTGGTGGTGGGTTAATGGAAGCAAGACAGCTGCATATTCACTTCCTTGGGACTTGTGCACAGAGATCGCGTAGGCCAGTTGCAGTTGATCCAATTCACTGGCGGTGTAGGGAACGATGGTGTGTTCAAATTCTACCCTGAGTTCTCGAGTCTCGGTGTTCACCTCTCGAATCTGGCCGGTATCTCCATTGAAGACTTCCTTATCGTAGTTATTGACCTGCTGCATCACCTTGTCGCCGACTCGAAACTGCCACTGCTTGAATTCAATCCCTTCCCCAGTTGGATTGAAAACCTCTTGCAGGCGTTGATTCAGATGAATGGATCCTGTTAATCCACGATGCATGGGAGTGAGTACTTGAACCTGATTCAACGGATCAAAACCAAAGCGCTCAGGAATCCGTTCGGTACAGACACGTAGTAGCTTATCAACAATCCGCTGCGGATCACCTTCCTGCATGAAGTAGAAATCTCTTAATTCGCTTGAATTCAGAGGACCTTCCAAATCTGGAAGATCTCCTTTGCGGACTCGGTGGGCGTTGAGAGTGATCAAGCTGTCCTGGGCTTGCCGAAAGATCGTCTCCAAGCGCACTACTGGTATCTGTTCTGAAGCAATCAGGTCCTGAAGAATTGCGCCTGCACCGACGGACGGTAACTGATCCACATCGCCAACCAGGATCAGCCGGGAAGGAGAAGGAATCGCCTCCAGCAATGCATCCATCAGTAAGGTGTCAATCATCGACGTCTCATCGATGATCAACAGTTCATATTCCAACGGGTCGTCCTGATTGCGTTGAAATCCTTGATTGCCGGCTTCCAATAGACGGTGAATGGTTGAGGCAGAATGTCCCGTGGCCTCTGAGAGCCGTTTGGCCGCCCTTCCTGTAGGGGCTGCCAGTGCTGTTTCAGGAATTTGTGGCAACATCAGCTCCAGGATGAAGCGAACAATCGTTGTTTTGCCCGTTCCTGGACCGCCAGTGAGAATCAGTACCTTGTGTTGCAGGGCTGCCTGGATTGCCTGATGCTGGACTGAGTCCAGGCGCAAGTCGAGCCGTTCCTGGCATGCGTCCAGGAGTTCTGTAGAGGGACCAAAATTGGTCAGTGCAGGACTCTCCAGCAAGCGAAACAGGTTTTCAGCGATCCGCTGCTCTGCAAAATAAAAACGTGGTCTGGAGAGCAACGACTGGTTCCCACCCGTTAGGTGAACACTGTCTCGGCCTTTGAGTTGTCGCTCTTGTAAGAGGTGATCAATCGCCTGTCTGGCACGTTCTTCGGGTAGGTGCAATTCCGTACAGACTTTCTCCAACAGCAACGCCTGAGGCAGACAGGTATGGCCCTGTTGGGCTTGTTGCTCAATCACATAAACCGTACCGGCAACGGCTCGTTCCAAAGAATCAGCAGCAAAACCAAGTTTACGAGCGATTGCATCTGCAGTCAGGAATCCAATCCCTGGCAACTCCGTCAGTTGGTAAGGGTTTTCCCTCAAGACTTGAATGCTGTTCAGGCCATAGCGCTGAAAAATTCGCTGGGCTTGAGCGTTGGAAACTCCTGCTCCATGCAGGTAGGTCATCACTTCTCGTAGTCCTCGCTGTTCTTCACGAGCCTCATGCAGGACTTCCAGTTGTTTGCGAGTAAATCGTGGAACTTCCTTCAGTAAGCGATCAGGTTCTTCGTCAATCACCCGAAAGGTGTCTTCACCAAAAGCTGCAACAATTCGCTCAGCAGTCTTCTCGCCAATACCAGAATAAATACCGCTAGCAAGATAGCGCTGAATACCATCCAACGAAGAAGGCAACACGGGCATTGCCTCATCTACCAGGAACTGGCTGCCGTAGAGGGGATGCTGTTGCCAGCGCCCTTTGAGTTGCAGGGTTTCATCTTCACTGAAGCCACCCAGGGTGCCCTTGATCGTGACAGGCTCATTCTGGCCCTCAACCTGAAAGCTGGCGATCACAAAACCGCTCTCAGCTTTGTGGTAGATGATACGTTGCAGCAGACCTGTCAATGTCGATGCAGTTTCAGCGGTCAGCATGTTTGGCGGGAAAATGAGCTGGGCTGTTCGCCCAGAAAAAGGTGCGGAGGAAGCGTTTATTCGCTTGGAGTATAGTAGGGCGTACGAATCATCTGAAGTAGGTCCAGATGCCAGCCTTCTCCCTCTTGAATCAGCAGGAAAGACTGACGTTTGCCGTATTGGAGTTCGGGGAAGCTCTTGTGTCGGAATTCAAGGACTGTTGTCACGTAGACCATCGTCCGAAAACGAAAGTCGACCTGCAGTGGTTCCTGATCCACATTGACAGGCACCCAGTCGAGTTCAACCATCCTTGTAGCGAATTCTTCGACACTGAGTTGTTGTTTAGATTGCTGGACCCCGAATTCATACATTTCGAAATAGCGCTCTTCCTGCCAGAGTTGCAAAAAGTTGGTGAACTGTGCCCGGGCCTGAGTGAGGATGGTTTCCAGTTCAATAGGCGTCAGAGTTCTGGCTTGTACGGGGAGACTGAGAATCAACCAGCATCCCAGCAGTAAGGGCAACCATTTTTTCATGCTTCCTGTAAATTCTTCAGCCTCAGCCAGAGCCCTTCCAATTGCAGGGTCTTGTTGGCATTTCGGGCAATGTTGTGGCGGACGTCCAATACCGCCTCGTAGAGGGCAAGTACACTCTCAGAACTGTAGCGTTGTAGGCACTTGCGCAGAGCAGGTAACTGGTCTCGATTCAGTAGTTCAGTTTCAGGCAACTCATGCAACAACCACGCAAGGTCTCGAAGCCAGGTCTCGAGCCAATCCAGCAGTCGTTCCCACGTAAGATTCTTGGCTGAGCTCCATTCTTGACAACGTGGGAGAATCTCAATCATTTCGGAGGCGCCAATCCGTTGTAACCAAAGCCCCCATTGCGAGTGCAACTCCCGTAAGTCTTGAACATCCTTGACCAGATCAAGCCGGACACTCCCCATACCTTGCTGCATCAGCCAGTTCCGCTCATCATTCGCCAGTTCCGTTTTCTCTGCCAACAAATCTGTCAATATCTCTGGAGAGAGGGGTTGGAAGCGTACCTGCTGGCACCGTGAGAGAATGGTCTCCAGCAAAAGCATCGGAGAAGTGGTCAATAGAATAATCGTTGTTTGAGGTGGGGGTTCTTCAAGAGTTTTCAAAAACGCATTGGCTGATTCCCGATTCATCCGCTCCGCTTCATCCAAGATCAGTACTCGGTAATGACCCCGTTCTGGTCGATACTGCATCCAGCGCAAAGCCTCCTGAATTTGCTCCATACGTATGTTCTGACCAGAAGGCCCAATCAATTCAACATCTGCAAAGTTACCAACCTCGATTTGTCGACAAGGATCACATGTGCCACAGGCGTCGAGGCCCTGATGTGTTTTACAGTTCAGAGCCTGGGCAATCAACTGAGCAGTTAGACGCTTACCCACGCTGGGAGGACCACTGAATAACCAGGCAGAGGGCAGTCGATTCGACTGTAAAGTCCTTGAAATCAAGTCTATGGAAGCCTCTTGACCACGAATCTGGGCTAGTGGCATTGTTTGTCTGGGCAGTTATTAGTGAAGGTTTCGCTAGAGTACAATGACTTTACACATCTTGAGTCTTTGGAAAATTGAATTCTTAGCATCTTAACTACTAGGGGCAAAGCTCAAGTTTGAAGAAGTCAACAATCTTATTGAGAATGTTGAACGATTGTAGCATCATGCAGACAAAATAAGACTATTCAAAAATGAAGGATCCTCTTGTTTTTGAATACGATAGAAAATCGCAAGAGTTGATCATCCCATCTTCAGTAACTATCTGAGTCAAAGCATGGAGAACATAGTTAAACTGAACAAGCTACGGTATACTTTTCAGACCGAAATCTGCCAATTGCTGGAAATGGGTGGTGAACTGATGATGGGATTGCTGCCAAATGCAACGGACAAGTTGAGCTTGAATGTCCCCGTGGAGCAATTGCAGCAGGAACTGAAAAAAGCTCTTGTGGAGCAAAGCCAATGGGTCGAGACAATCTTTGAGCAAGCCGTCCTGGTCGCGTCGACGGATCACTATGAGGAAGAAGAAATTAAAGTCCATCCATTGGCTGGTCCGGTGAGTCTTCAACTACTAGAGAAATTGCTTCACATCCTCTCCATGGATCAGCCCTTGTCCCAAGACAAGCTTGATTTCATCAATGATGTGCGCTTGGCTCTGGGGGTTTCAGGGAAAGACGTAGATAAGTTGATTGAACAAATCGATTATCTACGGCGTCGTAATTTCACATCCAATCTGCTGGAGTTGTTGGAGGAAGAGCAACGCTATTGGGTAGCCCAGATGATCTGGCGTGCAATTCATGCAGATCACCGAGTCGATCAACGAGAGTACAAATATGTTGAGACCATCTTGCAGTTGATTGAGCATGATCCCCTTCGTTTCCAACAGTTGTGTCAATTAGATTCCCAAGTTCCCTTCCCTTCGATCGTTGGATTGGATCAAAATTTACGCAAGGAGATCTACCGCTACATCGTTGAAATCATGATGATTGACGATGAATACACTGAAGAAGAGGCTAATTTTGTCCGAGATGTTGGAGAACAGCTAGGCTACGACGCCCACGAACGGGACAAGGTCATCCAGCCTGTGGCTTCTGCCCAGATGATTCGAAAAATTCATTTCCAAGACTAACCCCACTCCATAACGCCCTCCTGCCACTTCCACTCCGAAGTTTTTCTCCCCTGTAATAACTACGTATTCGCACTGATTTTGCACTCGACATGCTCATAACTTGTTGTCGATATGATTTGATTTCACAGAAAAATCAGATCTTCATGAACCTAAGCTTTGCAGAGTTTGAGTGTTTATCTGTTCTCCCAAAGGAAGATGGTTGATCTTGGCTTGTTGCCTGGGGATTGGCTGCACAAGCCTGCCCGAACCTACACCAACCAAGCTAGAACCAACTGTACCACAAAATTGGAGTGATCCGTCTGCTTCCTCTACAGAGGTGCGACCTTGGCTGGCAGATTTTAGGGATGCGCAACTTCAGGCTTTGATCAAAGAAGCTCAAGAGAATAGCCCCGGATTGCAGGCTACGGCGCTGCGGATTGAACTCGCTCAAAGCAGGCTGAAAGCCTTGGGAGTCAGTAATCGCCCCGACTTCAACACAAGCGTTGGCACCAGCGTCAATCACAGTTACAGCCGTCTCACACCTGACTTGGGAGACTACACCCAGAACTTTAATCTCAACTTTCAGATTTCGTGGGAGGCCGATCTTTGGAATCGGCTCAGCAATCAGGAGCGCTCTGCTGCTCTCTCAATTGAAGCACAGATTGGGGATCAACAAGCAGCCCGATTGGCACTTGCGGCGAATGTTGCCAAGGCGTGGTTCGATGCAATTGAAACAGAGGCGCAATTACAACTACTTCAGCAACGTAAGGCAAATCTGCTGGATCGTCTGCAGGTCGTGGAGGAGAGTTTCCAACTCAACTTGAATGATGCTCTGGATGTCCATTTGGCCCGGTCCGATGTTGCCTCACAAGACAACCGAATTATTGGGTTGCGCCTGCAGCGCACCAAGGCCATTCAGTCTCTGGAAGCCCTGCTTGGGCGCACTCCTTCAGGTCAACTGAGCCTCCCAGAAGAATTACCTGATTTACCAGCGATGCCAGGAACAGGTCTCCCTTCAGAACTACTCCAGCGACGACCAGATTTGTTGGCCGTAGAGCGGCGGCTCAAAGCGGCTGATCAAGACGCAATGGTGGCTTACAAGGCTCGCTTTCCAAGATTCAGTCTAAACTCTTCTGTAGGGGCTCGAAGCGAAGATGTAGAAAACTTGCTGGATCTTGAATCAATGATTTGGTCCTTGGGCGTCAATCTAACCCAACCTCTCTGGAACGGTACGGAACTCGAAGCAAATTTGGAACAGGCTAACATCCAAACACGTCTTGTGGCCTTGGACTACAATCGAGTTCTTCTAAACGCCCTACAAGAAGTGGAGGCGGCCTTGTCAGCAGAAACCTTGCTGGCTGAGCAGGAAGCTGCCATTCGTCGTTCTGCAACCGAAGCACGAAATGCAGAAGATCTTGCGGAGGAACAGTATGTTTCGGGTCTGGTCTCCTTCGTGACCGTGCTGGAAGCTCAACGACGCGCCTTTGATGCCCGTAGCGCCCTGATCCAGGTGCGCAGCGACCGCCTGCAGAATCGCATTCAACTCCACCTTGCGCTTGGTGGTGATTTTGCGCTGCCGGCTCAACCTCCTGCTTCAGGATGACTATGCGCTGGTTTCGACTGATTCTCCGCATCGTACTGCTTGTGGTGGTCATTGGTGGTGGCGTTTGGGGTACACGCACCATCTTAGATCAGAAAACCGAAGCCCAAAGACGGCCTCCTCCCCCGGCAACCCGTCTGACCGTTGAGGCGATTCAGGTACAACCCACCGATTATCAAATCAACGTCAACACCTTTGGCACCATCCAGCCGCACACCCAAAGCACGCTAGTTTCGCAGGTCTCTGGAAATATTTTGCGAATAGCACCAAGTTTCCGGGAGGGTGGATTCTTCGAAAAAGGGGCACTGCTCCTAGAAATTGATCCCACCGAATACGAAGCTGAGGTCCGCTTGACAGAGATGGCATTGACGCAATCCTATCTGACGTTAAAAGAAGAACAGGCGCGCAGTCAGCAGGCTATTCGCAATTGGCAACGCCTTGGTCAACAAGGATTTCCAAGTGACCTGGCAATGCGCAGACCACAGTTGGAAGTTGCCAAATCAGCGATCGAATCGGGGCGCATTCGCTTGGCAAAAGCAAAACGAAATCTGGAGCGCACACGCGTGGTTGCTCCGTATGCCGGGCGCATCATGGAGCAAATGGTAGACATTGGCCAGTATGTTGGGACTGGAACACAGCTCGCCAAGATCTATTCGATTGATTACGTTGAGGTTCGATTGCCTTTGCATAGTGCGCAACTGGAATATGTCAATCTGCCAGAAGAATATCGTTCAAGCCGCAGACAAAAGCAGAACGGACCGGTCGTGCAATTTGAAGCTCGCATTGGTCAACAATCCTTTCCGTGGAAAGGAAGGATTTCACGTACAGAAGGGGTCTTCGATGCCAACAGTCGACAACTTCATGTCGTGGCACAGATCCGCAATCCTTATGAGTCACAGAAGGACGGCAAACCACCCCTGAAGATCGGACAATTTGTCGCCGCTGAAATTGAAGGTCGATTGATCAAGAACGCGCTGGTCATTCCACGTCAGGCCATCTACCAAGGGAACGAAGTTGTCTTGGTTCGCGACAACAAGCTCCATCGTCAACCGGTCGACATTCTCTGGAGCAATGCAGAAGAAGCTGTGATCAGTAATGGATTGACCGCAGGTGATTTGCTGACACTAACTCCCGTAGGTTCACTGCCCAGTGGAACTGAAGTGAACGCTCTGCTCGAAGGGCGATCTATCCAGGAAGGAGCACCTGACCAGAAGCGACGGCGTGAGCGTCCGGGCAAGCCGGAAGCCGCCGATGCTGCCAAGAACGATTCTCGTGGCTCAGCACCTCGACAAAATGTAGAAAAGGTTGCTGCTTCCCGTTGAGCTATCTCCCAACTCTTAGGTTGTACAAGGTTTCATGAACGGCTCCATACGCTGGTTTGCCCGAAATACCGTGGCAGCCAACCTCTTGATGGTCTGTATCCTGATCGCTGGAGCGTATTCGCTCTTCACCAGGATCCCTCTCGAAGTTTTCCCTTCCATTGAACTGGAACGCGTCAACATCCGCACTTCCTTCCCAGGGGCACCTCCCTCAGAAGTCGAGGAAGGAGTAACCGTGCGTATTGAGGAGGCGATTCAGGATATTGAAGGCATCGAGAAGATGATTTCGACCTCCTCAGAAGGTTCTTCGAATATCCGGATTGAGTTAGAAAATGGCTACGATCCCCAGCTTCTCAAGGATGAAATCACGACTCGAGTTGAAGGTCTGAATACTCTTCCAGATGAAGTGGAACGACCCGTGATCAGCGTTCCGGCGTGGCAACGAGAAGTGATCAGTGTGGCCTTAGCCGGCCCCCTTGGTGAGCGTGAATTGCGAGATATGGCGTTACAGATTGAGGAGGACATTCGTGCTCTTCCTGAAGTCACCCAAGCCCAAGTGGAAGGCATCCGACCCTACGAGCTATCCATTGAAATTCCTGAACGAACGTTGCGAGAATTTGGACTGACCCTTAGTGAAATTTCCAACATCATCCGCCGACAGTCGCTGGATCTTTCTGCGGGCAGCATCAAGACCAATGGCGGAGAAGTACTCATCCGCACCAAAGGTCAGGCTTACGTCAAGGAGGATTATGCGGATCTGGTGATCCTGTCCAGGCCGGATGGGACCCGGTTGCGACTGGGAGATATTGCCACCATCACAGATGACTTCGATGAAACTCCCATCATTACCAAGTTCAATGGACAACCGGCACTGACCGTTGAGGTTTATCGAATTGGTGACCAGAACGCCATCACTGTAGCCGCAGCTGTTCGGAAATATATTGCTGAGAAAAGTGTTTTACTTCCAGAGGGAATCACTCTGGAAACCTGGCGGGATCGTTCCAAAACGGTTTCGGCACGCCTAAAGACACTTACCGATAGTGCCCTTCAAGGGGGAATCCTTGTTTTGCTCCTACTGGGATTATTCCTCCATCCCTCTGTCGCCTTTTGGGTTTGCATAGGGATCCCCGTGAGTTTCATGGGGAGTGCGCTGTTGATGCCGGAACTTGGAGTCACCCTGAACACCATCAGCTTGTTTGCCTACATCCTGGTGTTGGGCATTGTGGTGGATGACGCGATTGTGACGGGGGAGAACGTCTACAGCCATCTACGTCGTGGAACCTCGCCTCAAGTGGCAGCAGAGAAAGGAACAGTAGAAGTGGCTGTTCCAGTGACCTTTGGAGTGCTGACAACCATGGTGGCCTTTGTCCCACTATTGATGGTGGAAGGAGTACGAGGAGCAATCTTCTCACAAATCCCGATGATTGTGATTCCCGTGTTGCTCTTTTCTTTGATTGAATCCAAATGGATCCTCCCAGCACACCTTTCTGGTATTCGCCTGGATCACGAAGGGCCCATTCTACGCCACATTTCAAGAATTCAACGCTGGTTTGCAGATGGTCTAGAAACTTTCATCTTCCGCATTTATCGCCCAGTCCTCAATCTTTCTTTATCGGAACGCTATCTGACGGTAGCCATCTTTTGCGTGGGTGGCGCATTATTGACAGCACTGATCATGAGTGGTTGGATGCGCTGGATTTTTTTTCCACGCATTCAAAGTGAAGTCGCACGCGCAACCCTGGTGATGCCAGCTGGAACCCCTTTTGTGACAACCTCAGCTTACGTTGATCGAATGACCGATGCTGCACTGCAGCTTCAGGATAAATATAGGGATCCAGAAACTGGGCAAAGTGTGGTGATCAACATACTCTCTAACAGTGGCACTACCGGAGGGAGTTCGTCAGGCCAAAGTAACCGCGGTCGAGTCTTTTTTGAGGTGGAGGCGCCCGAAAAACGTAAAATTGACGTGACTACGAACGATCTGGTTCGTGAGTGGCGAAAAATGATCGGTCCTTTGCCGGGTGCAGAAAGCCTGAATTTTCGAGCGGAATTTGGAAGAACTTCCAGCCCGATTGACATCCAACTCTCTGGCAGTAATTTTGAGGAATTACAGGCTGTCGCTGATCAATTGAAGACCAAACTCGGTACCTATCCGAACGTCTTTGATATCGAAGACAGCATGTCTGATGGCAAGGAAGAACTACAGTTGCGCCTACTACCAGCCGCTGAAACTCTCGGAGTTCGGTTGGATAACTTGGCGCGTCAGGTACGAGAGGGCTTTTTCGGAATCACCGTTCAACGCATTCAGCGTGGTCGTGATGAAGTGAATGTCATCTTACGCTATCCGGAGCAAGAACGAGCGACCCTCGCCTCCCTTCAAAATATGACGATCCGAACACCTGGTGGTGTAGCCGTTCCTTTTGCCGAAGTTGCGAGCTTGGAACCTGGCAGAACCCCGGCCGCGATCACGCGCATTGATCGGAACAGAACGATGAACGTTACGGCAGATGCTAATAAGCAACAGGCCAACCTGGAGGCTATCAAGAGTGATTTGGAGGTTTTCCTCCAGGAAACGACCCGCTTCTATCCTAACGTCAAGTATTCTCTTGAAGGAGAAGCACGAGAACAAAGAGACTCCTTCAATACCCTGATTTTTGGGCTAGCTGGTGTCTTGTTCGCGATTTATGCCCTACTGGCCATCCCTTTCCGCTCCTATCTACAACCACTGATTGTGATGACAGCGATTCCCTTTGGAGCGATTGGAGCCGTGATTGGACACTGGATAATGGATCTCGATTTAACAATCATGAGTTTGATGGGGATGTTGGCTTTAACAGGAGTCGTCGTTAACAGCAGTCTGGTCCTGGTGGACTACATTAATCGTCAGCAACGCGAAGAAGGGATGAGCGTACAAGAAGCGATCAAGGTGGCTGGAGTCGCTCGCTTCCGCCCTGTTTTGCTTACGTCTCTGACTACTTTTGCGGGCTTGACACCAATTATTTTTGACAAGAGCACTCAAGCTCAATTCCTAATCCCTATGGCTGTTTCCCTGGGATACGGTGTCTTATTCGCTACGTTCACAACGCTAATAATTATTCCTGTCAACTATCTGATTCTCCATGACTTCTCAAGAGCTTGGTACTGGTTGTTTCATGGAACCGAGCCTCCCCCTCCAAAAGCTGCAGCACCAAATGAACCGTCAGAAACGATCTTTGGTGAGGTTTCGACAGAAGACTTTGACTCACCTTTGGCGGGGAATCAGAAAAATCACCATGAAGAAGAGAATTTAGAAATACCGCCTCTGTCACGCTCTACTATCAGTGGGGCTGGAACAAACATTTCAGCTGATGACGAAGAGCCATCAAATCCGTTAAATAAGTCCAATCCTGACAAAAAATCATTAGTAGTGAGCCAAGAGTCCGCAATGACCATCCCTACAGGGGCTCACCTAGGACCTATTGAAGAGGATACGAGTGAAAATACGGAAGAACTC
>WTIF01000023.1:0-5566 GCA_011522845.1 Deltaproteobacteria bacterium | reverse complement strand
GATGAGATTGACTACGAGGATACGGATAAGATCGTTACCGTTAAAGAAGAGGCAGAGCCAACCAATGAGGAGGAGTTGTCTCCACTGTCTCAAGCAACCATAAGTCAATCTACAATGTTCGTAGACTTGGATGCCGAACCCGATGAGATTGACTACGAGGATACAGACAAGATTGCTTCTGTTGTGGAGGATAGCGAACCGATAGACGAGGAAGAACTCTCCCCACTGTCTCAGTCAAGTATGAACCAATCTTCGATGTTTGTGGACCTGGATGCAGAGCCTGATGACGAAGAGTATGAGGCCCCACAAAACATTATCTCGATGGTCGAAGAAAATGCGGATAATGAAGAAGAACTCTCTCCCTTGTCTCGTTCTCCAATGAGTCAACCCGTTTACTTTGTAGACCTTGATGATGAAGAAGAGGACGATACAAAAGCGAAAAATAAGGAGCCAGTAGAAGCCTGATTTTTGGACAGGGTGAGATAATCACTCACCCTAATTTCTATTTGCATTGCGTAGTATATCTGCTAAATTATTAGCACTCATTAACATCGAGTGCTAATAATGAAGCCATGAAAACAATCTTGAGGACAAAAGCAGTAGAGAGCCATCATTGGTGGAATACTGCACAATCAATACTACAACTGGGAACCTTAACAGGCCTGCTCAGCCTGCTGGGCTGGCTATTGGCAGGAACACTCGGGATTGCTTTTGCCACCGGCACTGTTCTGTTCACTCTATGGTTCCTACCAAGGTTGTCTCCAGCTATTTTAATGCGTTGGCATCAAGGGCGTCTGCTAAGAACAGAGGAGTTGCCTTGGCTACATCAAATACAAAAGGACTTAGCAAATCGAGCCGGCTTCGTTCGATCCCCAGCGCTCTATTATGTTCCAAGTTCTGCGCTCAATGCTTTTGCCGTTGGTAATCGTCAGGAGGGTGGCATAGCTGTGACTGACGGATTGTTGCGAACTCTGAGTTATCGAGAGGTTCGGGCTGTCCTAGCTCACGAAATGACACATCTTCAACATAATGACGTTTCCGTCATGCTGCTATCAAGCATTGTTGGACGGCTGATTCAATGGCTGGCTTGGTCCGGAGTTGCTTTGATTTTATTCAGTCTGCCGCTGTCCTGGTTGTATGAAAAGCCAGTTCCGTGGCCCTGGTTGTTGTTGGTGATAGTGGCTCCGTGGCTAAGCCTACTCCTCCAAGCAGGGCTTTCACGAACTAGGGAGTTCCAAGCAGATTTGGGAGCAGCGCGCTTGACAGATGATCCCCAGGCTCTGATGCAGGCCTTGGCTAAAATTGATTCAGGTAGTTCTGCATCAGTTCATCCATCAGGAACTACTCTGCTCCAAAGTCATCCAGCCACCTCGGAGCGTATTGCTCGCCTAGCGTCTATCAGCCAAACTGTTTTAGAACCGAGAGATTTTCTGTGGTGGGATTTCAATAGGCCAAGCCATTTGTCTTGGACAAATAGGCGATATGGATGGCAGTAAAATCGATTTTGGATCTAAGCCTCGGAGGTCACAGGATTCGCTGCTGACGAGGTTGAATTACCGAACAACTCAGTTTCCTCCTCTTTGAGGCGGCGATCCGCCCAAATGGTTCCAAAGGGGATTAGTGAAGCGATAAAGAGGACGACCATTCTTGGAAAATTCCACGGAACCACATTCCGTGTGATGACAAGAGCCAAGCAATATGCGATGAACAATACGCCATGCGCCATGCCAAGATATCGAACAGCCAAATCCCAGCCGATTCCATATTTCAAGGGCATGGCAATGAAAACAAGCAAGATGTAGGAAGCACCCTCGACCTGAGCAATCAGGCGAAAGCGTCCCAGCGGATTTCGCAACATTCTTTTCAAAATTTGGGAGAGGCGGTTTGGTAGATGGTGAGTGAATTCAACTTAGTGGGATTTGCAGTAGCTCGATGTACTGTTCCTCATCAATTCGAAAGACTCCGTCAATGTCTTCATTGATAGCAACCTGGACATTTTCTGGATCCAGGCCAAGAACGATGTGCGCCTGGTTCCGCACCTTCAGAAAGTAGAAGAGGGTTAAGCTCTCCTGCATCTCTTCGTAGTAAAAGCCCACTTTGAGCCCACCATTCGTGATCATTTCTGTAAGGGTCTCGCGGAAGTCTGCGTTTTCTAGTCCAGGGAAGTAGTCGAAGGAGTCGGCGAAGGGGAAGGTGTTGATGGCGTATTCGAGGATCGCACCCTCAAGATTTGCTTCCAGCGATTGAGAGTTGGAAACCTGTTCCGCTAGTTGATTACTGATCAACGAAGGCCGATCTGCTTTGTGCATAAGCTTTCCTGCGAGAATTCAGCAAGACGATGTTGAGCAAACAGACTAGCAGATTAAGGTTGCAGGAAGCAAAGATATTTTTATGTTTTTTTTCTCACGTTTTTTTGGTCAGACCATAGAGAGCAACAAATTATGCAGTCGTGGACGGAACTGATGCATTGCTGCGAGATTCCCATCACGTGAGAGATGAACCCGATTCGTCAGTACAACTGCAATCCATTGATTGAGGGGATCAAACCAGATCGAGGTTCCTGTAAAACCAGTGTGCCCAACTGCTCCAGGAGGAAACAGGAATCCACAACTCCAATATCCCGAAACTACGTCCTTGAAGTCCCAACCCAATCCACGGGTACTCAGTGGGGGTTGGTTTTGATTGCTGAGCATCTGCTGCACAGAAGATGGAGAGAGAATCGTTATTCCATCCAGGCTCCCCTCATTCAAAAGCATGCAACAGAAGCGATGAAGATCCAAAGCCGTTGAGAACAAACCCGCATTGCCTGCTTCTTCACCGAAGAAATAGCAATTTTCATCGTGGACAACACCACGCAAGAGACGCTTGCGCCACGGGCAGTATTGAGTAGGCGCAATCCCACTCAGATCTTTCCAGTGCTTGGCAGGAGAAAAGAGCGTATTTTCCAGTGAGAGTGGTTCGCTAATGCTATGTTCAAAGAAACGACTGAGATCACTGTTCGTCACCTTCGTTATAATCTGGCCCAACAACAGAAAATTCAGACAACTATAGATTACTCTTTGATCAAGTGGTGCCTCTTGGTTGATATCCATCAATCTTTGACGAGCGACTTCTAGCGAATCAGAGTCCTCATAAAGATTTGCCCAGGCAGGTAGTCCCGATGTGTGAGTGAGCAAATGGCGCAGCGTGATTTTGGATTTTGCCCCATTGCCAAATTCAGGAAGGAACGTGGCGACTGGCTCTTCGAGGTCAAGCATCCCTTGTTCCTGCAAAAGCAGGATCAGGCTGGTTGTCGCTACTGGTTTTGTTAAGGAAGCGATATCAAAGACGGTATTCAACCCCATCGGCTTATCACTGCCCGCTTCCTGTCGACCCCAGGTCTTATGGAGTAAAATTTCAGGGCCTTGAGCAAAGAGAATCTCAATGCCTGGAAAAGTCTCCTCCTTGATGTGGCGTTCAATCAACTGATCCAGCGATTGAGACCAACGCCCCGAAAAATCAACCTTGATGATGTTGCCCATAGAGGCCTTGCAAGAGATGGCAGGCTAGTGGTGCTGAGGTTTGTTTCGAATGAATGGCAATAACCGAATCCGTCGTGAGTCTAGCAACAAGTGAGTATAGTGTCCAAGCACACAGGCGAACACGAAGGCCCAGCTGCTATGCAAGGCAACCCAGACGTTCTCCCAGGAGAAGCGATCCCGCCAGGTGTCTTGTACTCGGAAATACTCCCAAATAATTGCTAAAAACAAGGCAACTAACCACGGGGTCACTTTCCAATGGGTCCAGCCCCGATGCTTATGCATCACTGGTAACAGTGTAACGAAAGCGAGCAGACAGAAGACCTCCAGTTTCTTCTGGAAATAGAGAATCGCCAACATTACAAACATGGCTCGAAAAAACCAACGCTGTGGAACTGAGGTCGTGTCCAAATCGGGAAACAGGGCCATAAAGACGGCTGTAACGAACAAGCTCAGCAATAGCGAAATTGGTTGTCCAAAATCCAGTGGTTGGTCCAAAAAGCGCTGCCATGCATCACTTTGCCATTCCGCATAGCCGGTTCCCAAGGCCACCCCAACGGCAATACTACCCGCAACTAATCCTCCTTGCAGGTGTGCTTGAAAATTCATGAAAACACCTCAACATTCTGATTTTCTGTAGAATTCTAACTTTAAAAGACTAGATATATCTACTTGCAGCAAGCAACATGCCCCCTCTTTGTTGGCAATCCAATCAGAAGTTCTTCTGTTTTGAATCCAGCAGCAAGGTGACCGGTCCATCGTTGATGAGTTCCACCTGCATATCTGCAGCAAAACGCCCTGTGGCTACAGAACCATTATGATTTTGGCGAAGTTTCTCAAGAAAATCGTTGTATGCTGATTCAGCAAATTCAGGGGGAGCCGAGCGAATAAACGAAGGACGATTTCCCTGGCTTGCATCGGCAAAGAGGGTGAACTGTGAGATCACCAACAAACCTCCCTGAATATCTTTGACTGAACGATTCATCCGACCTTCTTCATCCGCAAAGATGCGCAGATTCAGGATCTTGCGCAGCAACCAATCTCTGTCTGCAATCGTATCATCCGGAGCAACCCCAAGCAAAACAAGCAATCCCTGCTCGATTTCGCCGACAGTGATGTCATCAACTCGGACTCGGCTCATCGAAACACGCTGTATCAAAGCACGCATGGCTATCCTCAGTAAGGGCTTACAAAAAACGAAATCAATAAATCCCCAAAACCTTCGACCAAGAAGCACTATAGATTGACTTGGTAAAAACGGCAGTCAACAAATTCCTGTTCATTATCGTTCCGCAAGACCTCACTTGCCCTTGTGATCGGAGAGTGTTGCAATCAGTTTTCTAGTAACTCTTCTTTAGCAAAATCTTCATTTCTTGGAGTAAACCAAGATGGCCTCAGGTCAGCAAAAGTGGGTCATTGCCCACCGTGGCGCATCCGGATACCTGCCTGAAAACACGCTGCCGGCTTTTGCGATGGCGCATGGACTGGGTTGCGATTGGATAGAACTGGATGTGATTCTTTCCCAAGATGATCAGCCGATTGTTTTGCACGATCCCTATCTGGATCGCTTGACGGATGTAAACCAGCGTTTCCCTGGAAGGCAGCGACAAGACAACCTCAGCTATGCACTGGATTTTTCCTTGGAAGAACTACGGCAACTTCGAGTTTCTGAACGACGTGATCAGCAGGGGAATCAAGCTTTTCCTAGACGCTTTCTTCAAGGCCATTCCCGCTTTGAAATTCCTACACTGGCAGAGGTAGTGCAGCTAATTCAGGGACTCAATCACTCAACTGGCAAGAAAGTGGGGCTGCTGATCGAGATCAAGAGTCCAGCCTGGCATCATCAGCAAGGACGGGATCTTAGTCAAAAAGTTCTGGAGGTTCTTGACGATCTCTCCGCCAACGACAACAACTGCCCGATCATTCTCGAAAGCTTTGATGCACCCGAAGTAAAAAGATTACGTAACGAACTGAAGACAGGATTTCCACTGCTACAGTTGTTGGAGAATAATTCTTGGCAGGAAAGTGAGGAGACCGACTATGAGTTT
>WTIF01000392.1 GCA_011522845.1 Deltaproteobacteria bacterium | reverse complement strand
TCCTAAAATTGAAGTAAGTGTTAAAAATAGCTGTTCATTATCTAAGGAAAATAAACGTAGCATTACTAACAATTGCTCTTGCCTTTTGGGGAAGCCTAGCCTAGTTTCCCGCGAGTGCTTGGGTCAAGGTGGCTCAAGTGACTTAATTTGCCATAGGCTGAATAGGAAGAGGAGATTCGCATGGAAAAATTGAATGATAATCAACCGACCAGCATTTCTGAAGAGACCACTGAAAAGGGCATGACCCGACGCCAAATCATCAAAACTGGTGCAGCTGCAGCAGGGGCAATGGCCTTGGTGGGTGGATTCCCCTACATCAGTAGCGCTCAGAATAAGACATTGACGATCGTCCGAGGAACCCACTTCATTCCAGAAGCTCAGGAAATTGCCAAGCAGCAGGCTGAAGAATTTGGAAAGCAGGCCGGAGTGAAAGTGAATGCCGACTTCTTGAACTGGCCAGATCTGCAGCCAAAGATTGGTGCTGCTCTACAGGCTGGTGGTTTGGATGTTGTTGAACTTTGGCCAATTCAGAATCACCTCTATGCTAACAATCTCGTCGACATGACTGATGAGGCAGAAGAAGTGGCAGCACGCGGAGGTGGATACGAAGAGTATATTCTCAATTCTGGACACGTTGGAGGCCGCTATCTCGGAATTCCGCACGGTACTTCTGCAGGGACGATTGCTTACAGAATAAGTGCCTTCAAGCAAGCTGGTGTAAGGAATGCTGATAACGGTGCGTTATTGGACATGACTTGGGATGACTATTTTGCAATAGCCAAGGAAACCAAAAAGATGGGTATGCCATTTGGTCAGGCTTTAGGACATAGTTCTGGAGACCCAATTGGCTTCTGTTACCCTTACATGTGGTCATCCGGTGCTCTCGAAGTAGCTGACGACGGCAAGACAGTGCTATTCGATACCCCAACATTCGAATATGCGATGAACAAATTTATTCAGGCTTGGAAAGATGGTTATGATGAGACTGGTACATCTTGGGATGACAGTAGTAATAACCGGGCCTTTCTAAGTGGAAAAATTTGTTCAACTTTCAATGGTTCAAGTATCTATTATGCGACCAAGAAAAAAGATGATGGTGGTGCTATGCAGGCCGATACCCATCATATGCTGATGCCCAAAGGGACTGCAGGTCGTTATTACGAAGTTGGCACCAACACAATGGCTATCTTGAAAAACTCACAAAACATTGATGTGGCAAAAGAATACCTCAAGTGGTGGTTCCAACCAGAAAATCATTATAAGTGGTGGAGTGTCCAAGAAGGATATCAACTACATCACGTTAAGAATCTCTCCAATGATCCAACCTGGAACAAAGATCCCAAGATGTCCATTTTCAAGGAAGTTCCTAAATTTGGTCGTCTACGAGGCTTCTCAGGAGATCCAAATGAGAAAGCAGGATTGGCTGCATCCAAGTATGTCATTGTAGATACTTTTGCAAAAGCTGTTCAGTCTGGTGATGCCAAAGATGCCCTCAAATGGGGTCAACGACAGCTTGAGCGTATCTATCGCTGAGGCTTTTTAATCACACCAGATGCAACTCCTCCGACTAGCGCAAATGTTGGAGGAGTTGTCATGCATCCCTCCCTTCAATCCTTTTCTCCTCAGCGCATGAGTTCGTCTTCTATCCGATTCGATAATTTTCTAGATCGTGAAAGCTCTCTGGGCGTTTTGTTGATGCTGCCAGGATTGAGTATTCTTGCGGTCTTTTTGGCTTATCCCTTTGCGCTTGGCATTTGGCTGTCTCTGACGGATACCCGCATTGGGATGCCAGGTGAATACATTGGCCTCTGGAACTATATTGATCTATTAGAAGACGACATATTTCATCAGACGGCTTGGAATACAATGATCTATGCCCTGGTGACTGTCCCCTTTAAAGCTATTTTGGGTCTTGGCTTAGCGCTAGTTCTCAACAACCACATCCGCTTTAGCAATCCCATCCGGGCTTTTGTGATGCTGCCCTGGATTGTACCCACTGCATTGAGTTCATTGGGATGGTTCATGATTTTTGATCCCGTTTTTAGTCCTATCTCCTGGTTGTTGATTCAGATGGGGTTAATCGAGTCAAATATTAACTTTTTGGGGGATCAAGTTATCGCAGTGACTGCGATTTGTTGGGTCAATATCTGGCGTGGGATTCCGTTTTTTGGAATCAGTATTTTGGCTGGCTTACAAGCTGTACCTCATGAACTTCATGAACAAGCTGCAATAGATGGAGCAAATCAATACCATAGATTTATAAATGTTACCTTTCCCCACATTAAGGGGATCATTATGATAACCAGTCTGCTTTCCATCATCTGGACCTTTGCTGATTTTCAACTGATTTACATTCTGACCAAAGGAGGACCTGCTAATCAGACTCATATCTTTGGAACCTACGCTTATCAGGTGGGTATGTCGGCAACAGAAATCGGTATGGGTGCTGCCATCACTTTGTACATGTTCCCAATCCTCGCTTTCTTCAGCATTTTACTTCTACGCTACATGAGAAAATCAGCATGATGGTTGGCAGCGAAAGTCATAGAACTTTACAGATTTACATTCCACTCGCCGTTTTTATGGTGCTTTTGCTGTTTCCGTTTTATTGGATGACAATTGTATCTTTGAAGCCATCATCAGACCTCTTTGATATGAATTTTAATCCATTTTGGGTTCAACGGTTTACCTTCGAGAATTACACCTATCTTTTTGAGAACACTGAATTCTGGAGTTGGTTGTGGAATACGATGATTATCGCAATTGTTTCCACAGCTCTGTCTATCTTTTGCAGCATTTGTATTGGCTACGCGCTGGCGAGGTTAAAGTTCCCAGGAAGTGATTTTATGGGGATTGGAATTTTTCTGGTTTACTTGGTACCTCCTACTTTATTGTTCATTCCAATGGCGCAGGTTATTGGGGCTCTGAATCTTTTCAATACTCATTGGTCACTGATTCTGACCTATCCTACTCAATTGATTCCCTTCGCTTCCTGGCTCTTAATGGGGTATTTCCTGACAATTCCCAAGGAGATTGAAGAGAGTGCATTGATGGACGGCTGTTCAAGGATTCAGATCTTGATCCGGATTGTCCTGCCTCTATCTGTGCCAGGAATTCTTTCCGCAACCATTTTCTGCTTCACACTCTGCTGGAATGAATTTCTCTACGCATTGATCTTCATGTCTTCTGGAGACATGAAAACCATCCCTGTCGGAACTGTCAGCGACTTGATCAAAGCAGACACACTGTTCTGGGGATCCCTGATGGCGTCTGCGCTACTCGGATCTGTTCCAGTTGCCTTCATCTACTCCTTCTTCGTCAAGTACTACGTCTCCGGTCTGACAGCTAGTGCCGTCAAAGGCTGAATCAAGGCATGTCGATGACAATTTTAACTGCGTTGTCGGTAGCATTTTGATGAAGCTCGTAGGCTTCCAAGACCTTGTCAAATGGGAAGCGATGTGTAAGTACTGCGGACACGTCCAACGCTCCACCTGTGATCAAATCCAAAGCTTGAAGAGTTGAGCTATGTCCGGGTTCAGTCGCTGCGTGAACTATAGATTTGTGCTTGAGGCACTTTGTGAAGATTCGACCGTAGTTGACCGTGATCGGCTCATAGGGCACCCCAAATTGAAGGAAAAATCCGGTATCTGCCTGAGCTAGCTCAATCGCCAAGTTGATGGAAGATTCGCGTCCAGCCGCCTCAACAACAATATCTGCGAGACTCCCTCCGTTCATTTTTGTGATCTCCTCGATTGGATCCTTGTCCTGAATATTTATGGTGTCGCTAGCTCCATACTGTTGAGCCAGCTTCAAGCGGTATTCTTTTGGATCCAATGCAATGACTCTAGCTGCTCCTAAACGGTTCAAAACAAAATCAAACCAAAGCCCAGCAGTCCCTTGCCCAATCACCGCAACTGTTTTCCCAATCACACTTGGAAGTTGCTTACAGGCATAGAGTACAGTGCCAAGCTGCTGAGCCATCAATAATTCTTCGCGTGTTTTCCCAGTGGGAAGTTTCAATAAATTTTCCTTTGGTGTCAGATATTGTTCGGCCATCGCACGATGGTCAGGTGCGATTGCAAGAACGAAATCACCAACAGCATGTCCTTCCAATCCATCTCCTAACTCAACAATTTCTGCGATGACCTCGTGACCAGTGGTGCCAGGAGGAAAGGGATATGCCGCTTCTGGAGCGTGACTAAGCATCCATACATCACTTCCGCATAGTGTCACATACTTTGGTTGAACGATTGCGTGGCATGCAATGAGTTCTGGAAAACTCGTTCGAACAAATTCTGCTTTACCTCGTCCAACAACTTGAAGCGCATCCATCTTTGCTGTCATTTTTTCCTGAAATGTAGAAGGGGAATGGTTGATTGAGTTTCTTGGATCCGTGGCTTCAATTGATAGAAGCTATGGCCAGATTTGAGGCTTTCCTGAGGAGAGATTCGCTCCAGATTGATGGTTGGGTGGTCAGTAAAACGAAAGTCATGTCTCGATCTGGATCCGCCCAAAAGACTGTGCCGGTGGCTCCTCCATGTCCGAAGCTTCCAGGTGAGAGAAAGTCTCCAAAGAATCCCCAGCAGGAAGAGGGTGCAAGCCGCCATCCTAGACCACAACGCATTGCAACCTTTTGTGAGGATGGAATCCCAGTCATTTGACTAGTCTGGTCCGTTGTCATCGCTTTCACAGCCGCTCTGCTAAAGACTCGTACACCATCTAGTTCGCCACCATTAAGGAACATTTTCAAAAATCTAGTCAGGTCAGCAACTGTGGAGAACATTCCACCCCAGGCCGCCCCAAAATTGCGCCAGTAAGGGCTATTCCAGCCCCAGTTACTTCCCTCTTGCTCTGGAGGTAGTTTAACTTTTGATAATCGTTTTTCAGGTAGTCCCTCCAAACCAAGTGAAGTGTCCTGCATACGTAAGGGTTCAAAAAACTCTTTTCTGAGGAATTCTTTGAGGGAAATTCCGCTCACTCTCTGAACAATCTCGCCAAGAATCGCTAAACCTGTGCTTTGATACTGAAGCCCAGTCCCAGCAGGAAAGTCTAACTTCAGTTGACAGATTTGCGCTATGAACTCAGACATCGAAGCATGCCGCTCACGCAAGCTCTGATTTTCTGGAAGCATGTCTGGTAGCCCAGAACTGTGAGTCATCAGTTGGCGGATTGTGATCAGATCTTTCCCATTTACTCCAAATTCAGGGACATATTTGCTGGCAGACTCATCCAGTAGGACCTGGCCGTGTTCAGCCAATAAGACGACAGCCGCTACAGTGAAAGGCTTGGTGATGGAGGCTACCAGAAAGATTGAATCTTGTTGCATTGGATCAGCAAGATTCGGCTGAAACTTACCAAAAGCTTTTACAGCATTGCAGTCTGCACCAACTGAAATTTGCAAAACTGCTCCTGGAATTTCATCTGTATGGACTGCTGTTTCCAGAAAATTGTATAGCCGTTCCAGTCGATCTGGATTTAGCTGAGCATTCAATTGGAGGCTTTCGGAATCATCGATCTTTTTAGAGAAGTATTCTGCAATAATTACTGGAGACTTAACTTGGAAAGTTGACTAATCCACCATCCACGCAAAGCACTTGTCCATTGATAAACTTCGCTTGATCAGAGA
>WTIF01000043.1 GCA_011522845.1 Deltaproteobacteria bacterium | reverse complement strand
TTTTTTCAGCAAGTGATGTGTAACTTGAAACAAGATCACCTTCCAATATCTGCACTCTTGGCATATTCACTGGAAAGTCGACGACTTCCCCTCTTAGGGCTTTTGGCACCTGGCTGGCCACAGATTCAGCAATCCTCAACTGGGCTTCTGTAGTGGATGCGCCTATGTGAGGAGTCATCACGACATTTGGTAATGTCACAAAGGGGTTGTTGACTGGAGGCTCTTTCTCCCAAGTATCTATCCCAACTCCTCCAACTTTCCCTGTTTTCAAGGCCGATAACAGCTCATTTTCATTGATGATTCCCCCACGTGCAGCATTGATGATCACGACTCCATCCTTCATTGATTTGAGTTCATTAGCCCCAATCATCCCGATAGTTTCCTTGTTCTTTGGTGTGTGGACACTCAGGATATCTACCTCCTCGAGAATTTCTTTCAATGTGCTTTTCAAAACTCCGTGGCGTTCAAAAACCTCATCGGCAATGTAGGGATCGTACGCCAATACACGCATATCAAAGGCTCTACAAAATTTAGCCACTCGATGTCCAACGTTTCCAAGCCCAATCAAGCCAATCGTCTTATTCATCAACTCAGTTCCACTAAACTGATGCCTATCCCAACCTCCTTCTTTCATTCTTTGATGAGCTGGAACAAGGTTTCTGACAGTCGCTAAAAGGAGTGCGAGTGTTAATTCAGCTGCAGAGTTAGTGTTTTTTCCTGGGCTGTGCAAAACAAGGATTCCTTTTTGAGTTGCATAATCCACATCAATATTGGCAATGCCTACAGCAGCTCTGGCAATGACTCTTAGTCGTGTTGCCCGATCAATGAGTTCATGATCGACCGGGGTTTCAGATCGGGTGATGATCCCGTCGTAATCTGGGATTTTCTCCAGAATCTGGGACCTTGGTAGATCAGGGGAGTAATCGATCAGAATGTCTTGCTCAGCTTCAAGAAGTTCAAGTGCTAAAGGATGCAAAGCTCCCGTGATGAGCACTTTGTATTTTGATGACATAATTTTGTCTGAATCAGATGGAATAAGATGGGGGATTTGGCCGATGCTAAATCGGCCGAAAAGGCATCAGAGAACAATACTGGAAGCGTTTGCAGTGATAGTAAGGGCTTGAAAAGCACATTTCCCACAGTATCCCTTGACTTCGACGAGGTAACGAATGGTGTCATTCAGGCGGGCTTGCTCTTTATCATTCACAACGGCAGTGCTGGTTCCACTCTTGATCCAACCCAAAAGCTTCATATTTTCGCCAGATTTGAACTCGTTCTCGAACACATATTTCTTGATGGCGTTTTGATAGGAAGGCTCATCAGAGAGAATGACTCGGTGGTTGACACTGGCAATCGCGTCGCTGAGTTCTTTACGGAATACATCTTTATCCGGCACTCCAAGATATTGCTCGATAGTCTGCATAAACTTTTCATCGGGCTGAACATCAGTCTGAGTGACTTCATGCTTTACCTTGGTATTCAGAGCGTAGGCCCTAACATGGTCCGTATATTTTTTCCAGGTTGTCTCCAGAACAGAATCATCCCTCAAGATTGCGCTGTACACGTCACTGGCGATTTGCCCCATAATCCAGTTTTTGGCCTGAGGTAAAATTTTCTCAACGTAGTGATTCAGTTTTGTTTTTTGCTGGGCATAGGATTCCTTGATTGAATGCTCCGTACGGACATACAAATCCAGTGGGCTTACACAAGGATTTTCCAGGGCAATCGAAGTGAGCATTGCATGATCACCACTCTCCTGCATCAGCCTCTGAAGGTTTGCAGCAAACTCATTGATTTGAAAATGTTCTGTATTTTCAAAAACGTTTTGAATAAATCTTGGATCAAGTCCAAAGGTTCCTTCGGATGGCTTGATGAAAGCAAACTCGTCCAAAATCATTCTGGCCATGTTGTTATCTACACCGCTATCGGCTCGCCCTGCATAGATCAAAGCTTTCTGCAATAGAGTCATATTAGGGTTCTGCTTTGACTCATAGAGTCGGGACATCACAGCCATTAGACTCAATAAGGTCAGACTATGAGGTGCTACATGAGCGAGATGCTGCTTTTCTTTCTTCCAGTTTCTGTGACTGTTTGAGTACGTAAATTCATAAATCATTTGCTCTTGCTTGAAGTCAACCGAAAGCGGCATTTCAATGAAGGTGGTCCTTGATCTTAAAGCTTCAAAGGACGCATTCTCCATGAACATGTTGAACTCATGGAAATTCGTATGCCCTATAATGACACCGTTGAAAGGAATCGGCGGTTGTCCCTCCGGTTTGAAGAAGCGATCTTGGGTTGCAAAAAGTAATTCATATAGAAATTTGTCAGAAAGCTTTAAAATTTCATGAATTTCAACTAGGCCGTTGGCTCCTGCACACAATTCGCCTTTATAGTCATGAACCAGCGGATGAGATTCGCTTCCAAAGCGAGGTAAAAGGCTATAATCAATATTTCCAACCAGCGACCCTGCTTCCTGGCTTTTTTCATCTCTTGGAGTGTAGGAGCCAATTCCGGTCTTAGTGCGAGCGTCATAAACCATACGCTTCGCTTTCAAATAAGGCAGAAGCTCTGTGAAGGAAATATCCTTCATTTTCATGAAATCGCGCAGAACGTACTCACTGTAGGGAGAAAGTCGACCAGTGATCGTAACACTGAATTCCTTGTCATAATGAGGATGATTCGCCAACCACTCTTTTAAAATTTCTTGATCTGTCCCGCTTACTATCTCGCTTGCAAATGCCTTTCTCGTCTCTTCTGGAAGGACTTGAAGAGGCTTTTCAAACAGCGGGCTTTGTAGGTAAAAGATGCCTTCTTCTTCAAACAGGGCTTGATCCCTGAGCCTTTTGTCAACAGTTGGAAGCAGTAGTGTATGCGTTTTACCCTCTTCTGATTGAGAGTATTGCTTGAGGGCAAGCTTGATTCCTTCCATTGACCTTGATTTGGCGGCTCCAGGTGGACCTAAAAGAATCCAAAGTCGTTTTGATGCCTCAAGGCCTCGGCTAGCGTTGTTAATTTTTTCAACCAAATTTTCCTTGGCTTTTTGCTGGCCAAAAACGACATATTCACCAACTCGCTCAGAATTTTCAAAAAATTGATAATGATGCTTGATTGGTTTCCCCGGGCTAATTGCATGATCAACCCCTGAAGACAGCAACATGTCGTGAAGGAGCTGAAAGGTGTCACGAGTTACCCAAGGTTCCTGTTGAACGAGTTGAAGGTATTCGTCAAAGCTCAGAATTTCTTCGGAGACATTTCGTTTGGAGCTGTTTTCAAGTAATGCTTGGAGTGCTTCTCTCATAACGTTCTCTTTTTTTGGGATGAAAACTTGGAATTTGAAGATGATGGCTCAGAAAAAAACGCAGCAAGGTTTAGCTAGGGGTAAGCCGTAATCCAATCAGCAGTGAAGCATCAAGTCTCGGATCTTTCAACTTTTGTGGTGAAGTGAGGGTTAGACTAGATGTTCTATGATGTACTGCCGTCGCTCATTTGTGTTGCCCCCCATGTAGAAATTCAATAGTCCACCGACTTCCTGGAGGTGGTCAACACGTAAAGGCTGTAAGCGCATTTCAGGCCCAATAAAAGGTCCGAATTCTTTTGGTGAGATTTCTCCAAGCCCTTTGAATCTTGTGATCTCAAAATGCTTTCCACTCTTCAGGTCATCAATTGCTGAATCTTTTTCACTTTCATTGTAGCAATATTTGGTTGTTTTTTGATTGCGAACACGAAAAAGGGGAGTTTCCAAAATGAATAGATGTCCTCTTTGAACCAATGTTTCAAAGTATTGAAGGAAGAAAGTGATCAAAAGGTTGCGTATATGAAGTCCGTCAACATCTGCATCAGTAGCTAGAATTACCTTTTCATATCGTAAGTCGTCGACAGAATCTTCGATGCCTAGAGTTTTCATGATATTGTAAAGCTCTACATTTTTGTAGAGTGCTTCCTGACCTTGACCAAAGCAATTCAGTGGCTTTCCCTTTAGACAGAAAATAGCCTGAGTCTCTACATTGCGGGAGCTGATCATACTCCCACCCGCGCTCTGCCCTTCAGTCAAAAAGATCATGCTTTCACTATTATGATTTTTTGAATCGTTTCGATGGAATTTACAGTCCTTCAAGTTTGGAATGGCGAGGGCAGTCTTACGAGCATTTTCTCGGACTGCTTTTTTGACATTTGAGAGTTCCTTGCGAACTTTTTCATTCTGCTGAACTTTGTTCTTTAGAGCTTCTGCAGCATCAGGGTTCTTGAAAAGGGTATCGACAAAACTGTCCCTGACTTGCGTGACGATCCAGCGAAGATCAGTATTACCGAGCTTGTTTTTTGTCTGTGATTCAAAGATTGGTTCTTGAATCTTGACGGCAACGGCACCGACTATTCCCTCTCTGACATCTGGCCCTTGAAAACTGCTTTTGAAGAATTCATTAATGCCTTTCAGTATCCCCTCCCTGAAAGCGCTGAGATGGCTTCCTCCGTCACTGGTGAAATGCCCATTCACATAGCTAAAATTTGTTTCTCCATAGAGATCGGTGTGTGTCAGAGAATATTCCAGCAAATCTGCTTGTACATGTAAGATTTCATAAAGTGCCTTGTCACCCACCTCCTTTTCCAACATTTCCTGCAAGCCTCGCTCAGCTTTGAATTTCTCCCCATTGAAAATAAGGCTCAAACCGCGATTTAAGTAGGCGTAATTCCAAAGCTGTTTCTCAATCAGTCTGAGGTCAAACTGAAATCTTGAAAAAATAGATTTGTCGGGGACAAAACGAACCTCGGTTCCATTTCTTTCTTTTGAAGTTGTCCGGCCTTCATCTACCAACTCACCTTGAATGAACTTCGCAAATGCCTTTTCTCCATCACGAACAGAACTGACCTCAAAACTCTCTGAAAGCGCATTCACCGCTTTAGTCCCAACACCATTGAGACCGACACTGAACTGGAATACATCGCTATTGTATTTTGCTCCAGTATTGATGCTGGAAACACATTCCACTAGTTTTCCTAATGGAATACCCCTTCCGTAGTCACGAACTTTTACTTCCGTTTCTTTCAGATTGATTTCTATACGCTTGCCATAGCCCATGATGTATTCATCAACTGAATTATCAATCAATTCCTTCAGAAGAATATAAATGCCATCGCTGGATTGTGAGCCATTGCCTAATCGACCAATGTACATTCCAGGTCTTTTGCGAATATGCTCCAGTGATGAGAGCGTGATGATTTTGGTTTCGTCGTATTGAACGGGATTAGTTTCCATTTCAAGGAACTCAAAGGTTAGTATTCTGGTTCAATTGAGCTTGGCAGAGAAGTGGGATTCCATCAGGGCGGCGTGGAATGCTCCAGTTGTTTCTCGTCGCTGAACGATGTTCGGATTAATTAGCAGCAGGCAAAAAAGTTCTTTATGTTGAATTTTCCAAGTTAAATTCGATGTTTTTTTCGTCTGGTATTGGCAGCCAATTTTGATCAATTGAGCTAATCAACCAAAGAAGTTCTGGTACCTGTAAAATTCAGGCTAATTCTATTCTGAGAGAGGGAGTTTAAAATGTGTGAGCATCATTGGACGGGAGACTGTAGCCAATGAGAAAGAAGTTGGATTTGTCTTAACAGAGATCTTCAAAGTAGTAATTGTTCATATTAGGG
>WTIF01000098.1 GCA_011522845.1 Deltaproteobacteria bacterium | reverse complement strand
CTGCCGTGTGCCCAGAAGTGATTGTTGATCAGTAGGATGTGACCGGTAGGTAATGGGATGGAAAGTGTTTTTGGAGAATTTTCCATTGATTGAGACATGTCCCTCAGAAAAAGGGCTTGCTCGATAGTATGTGGATAGGCGAACTGGTCGATGAAGCAGAGACAGGGCCGACCATTTCGCTGATAAAATGTCTGACGCTTTACAGAAACTGAAACGTTTTTGCTGGGTGGAGATTTATATTCCATGGGAGTTTGTCCCAGAGGATGATCTGCAAAAATCTCCATTTCCTCCCAATCGTCCAAGTGGAGCAGTCTGCTCTCTCCACCAACTGCATTTTCCTCCTTGAGCTTGAGCATCAAGACCCAGTCGGTTACCTCGTCTACATAAGTCCCATCTGTGTGCAAGGTGAAGAGACGATAAGCCTGCCGAAGGTAGGAGTCACTGTTATCCGTGTCTTTCACATCAAAGCAGGCGTAGTACTTGCCACTCATTGAATCAAAATTAGGTTGCCCAAGTAGATGACTCACTGCTGTGGAGACCTTGATCAAATCATCTTTGTGTAATTCAGGTGAAGTGCTGATTTCCAAAGCTCCCGTCGCTCGGTCATGTAAAGTCTCCACCAGGATTTGCTTTAATGAGCCACTACATTCTTCATTCAGTGTATGAGCCAGCACGAGTCTTTGGTAGGGAACATACTCTAATTCCTGAACACTGATTTCCTTTGTGGCGGCCAAAAAGTTTTCGAGAATGCCCACTGGAAGCAAAAGCTCTTGCAATCTCGGATTGAGAGAGTGAGAACGTGGTTTTAATTCTGCCTTTGGGTAACTGGAAAAGCTGTGCATGTTGGGAAAGAAGATTGAGGGCACTTTTTTGGTCAGTGCTGAGCGAGAGCCTTATTGCATCGGTTGCTATGAAAAATAATAGCCAGCACGGCAATCGCCCCCACAAGATTAAATAGTAAATTGAGAGGCCAGAACGATAGCCCAGCCCCAATGATCAAGACGGGCCAATACCAAATTGCCATTGGTCCTTCCGCGTACCGTGCAATCATTGCATTTGTAGCATAGATCCCGAACAAAGCAAAAAAACCAATCTGGCAAATTTCTAAGGCAGTCCCATTAACGAGAGGAGTGTAGGCGAAAAGTAAGGGAACGACATACAACCCCTTGGCAGCTTTCCAAGCCTGGAACCCTGTTGCCATGGGTGGGGACTTTGCGATTCCAGCTGCAGTAAAGGCGGCCAGACACACTGGTGGAGTCACGTTACTGTCTTGGCTCAACCAGAAAATGATTAGGTGTGCTACGAGCAAAAAGCCTGTCAGTACCTCAGCGTCCACCAGCATCGGGCGCATTGTCATGGCCACTTCAAAAGGGACGGCTGACATTAAGCTGGAGGCCTCCTCAATTGTCATTCCTGTTGCTACTTTTGCAACATGAGGACTCTCAACAAGCATAAAAAGTGCGGCTTGCATCGGATCAGCAAGGCCATTCACCAACTTTTCAGTAATAATGGTATCTGCCAAAATTCCTGCTAGAGCCGGTGCACAGAGAATCGCAAGAATAATATACGAAGCGGTCACCGGCAGGCCCATTCCCAAAACAAGTGACGCCAATCCAATTAAGACTATCGCCAAGACAATGGAGCCTTGGGACCACTGAGCGATCATCAGTGAGAATCCATTGCCAATCCCACTTGTGACAATCGCATTGTTGATTACCCCAATCGCCACCAACAAAATGGCGGTCAAAATTCCTCCACGCATGCCAGCCAAGCAAGCTTCAACAATCCGTTGGAGATTCATGACATTGGCTTGCAGTTCCTCGATTCCCATCAATCTCCCAATCAGCCAAGCTACCCAGGACACTCCGATCAAGACCGCAATGGAAGCAGACGCTGCGAAGCTCGGAGTGACCCCTGCCATGAGAAAATAAATCATCACGGTCAATGGAATAATAAACGTGAGCGCTCCTGCCAAGATTTTGGCACGGCTGACACTCATATCTATTCCCTCTCCCACACGGTATTTTACCGCTTCAATACGAACGGCAGAGGCGACCGAAAGAAAGTAAATGACAGCTGGGATAATGGATACAGAAACAATTGTCGAATATGGAATTGCTGTGTAGCTCGCCATGACAAAGGCTCCAGCCCCCATGATTGGGGGCATCAGCTGCCCTCCTGTTGATGCTGCTGCTTCAACCCCACCCGCAAAGCGGCCCCGAAAACCACTGGATTTCATGAGTGGAATGGTGATTACCCCGGTAGAAGCTGTATTTGCCACAGCAGATCCACTGATGGTTCCAGTCAAAGCTGATGATAAAACTGCTACAAAAGCAGATCCACCACGGATCCTACCCGCCACCACTTTTGAGACCTCAATCACAAAATCGCTGGCCCCAGAAATCACCAGAAAGCCGCCGAAGATCATGAATAAAGTGATGTTGGAAGAAGAAATGTTGGCGAGAATTCCGAAGAGGCCTTCATCATTGTAAATCGTGCGGAACAACACGTCATCCAGTGGGAGACTGGCTGCTCGGAACACCCCTGGTAAGTATTCACCTAAAATCAGAATGTAGGAAAGTGCTAGGATTATGAGGATGGGAATCACCCAACCAGATACTCTTCTTGAAAAATCAATAGCTGTTACAATCAACACAAACCCGGCAAACCAATCAAACACATTAAACTGCCAGGCTTGTCCGGTAAGTGCTAAAGTATCTTCATAAATGCGGGATTCGGATGCAGCAACCCAGCATGCTGCCCAGGCGGCAACAAGCCCATAGACAAGGTCAAAAAGGATACTTTGTCGATCAAAAAGACGTGCTGGATAGATGACAGAGGCGAGAATGGCAAAGCCAGCGAAATGAATAGTGTTTTGCCAAAGAGGCGATTCATTAATCAGCAGATTTGTGGCCACATGCCAGATAGCAAAACCGACAGCAAAGATGGCAAATGACCATTGAATTGTTGTTTTGTTATGTGAGTGGAGAGTTAGCCACTCATCCCTTGATTGGTATTCTGTCGCATCATTGTTTAGTGAAGGAACCATAAAGTGGCTCAGTAAGATGAGGCCAGAGGAAATCTGACCCCATCTCGAGTCTTATTTCGAAACTAAATGTGATGGAATGGTCATACCCATTTCTTTGTAATATTTAGCAGCTCCAGGATGAAGAGGAACCGGTAAACCTGCCATCGCCTTTTCAACTGCCATGACTTTTGTCGCGGGGTGAATGGCTTGTAGGAAGGGCAGGTTCTCGTACATCGTTTTTGTCAGTAAATAGACGTGATTCTCATCGACACTAGCGTTTACACCTAGAAAATTTGGCTGCGCGATTGTGTTGATATCCTTGTCCTGTCCTGGATAAGTACCAGCTTTAATTACGTATGGCGTCCACAGCAATCTGCCACCATCCATCTTTTTTGCCTCAGCAGAGGTGACATCAAGTATCGTGAATTTTCCACTATTGGCTGCCATCAGTTTTGTAATAGCACCTGTAGGGGGGCCTGATGGAATACCCGCAGTCACAATCTGTCCATTGGCAAGCGCATCAGCAGTAGGTCCGTATCCTGCGTAGACAAGATCATAGTCACTACCTATGTCTATGCCTAATCCGGACAACAAAACTTTATTTGAGCCCAATGTTCCAGAATTTTGCTTGCCCATGCCAGCAGATTGCCCTTTGAGACCCATCAAATCAGAAACCGTCCCAGATTTTACCTTTTCGTTGGCAACCAGAAACTGCTCAACATTTTGCCAAAGCATTGTTACGGAACGCAGATTTTTTTGAGGTTCTGAAATGGGGCCAGTACCGGTTGCTGCATAAGAACCATACAAGCCCTGCAAAATCGCAAAATCAGCTGTCCCTGCACCAAGAGCCTGAACATTTGCCCCAGAGCCTGCTGAGTTCACGGCAGTGAGACTAAATTTTTGCTTTGGCAAGAGTTTGACCTTTGTCAAAGTAGCGATAGCAGTCCCCACAGGATGGTACGTTCCACCAGTAGAAGCCGTGTTCAACACATAGTCCTTGTCGGCAGCCCAGGCCTGATAAGGTAGCGACAGTAGGAGAATTGTGGCAAAAAGTGGAAGTGTCTGACGGATGAGTTTAGTCATTTTCATAGGACCCTTTGGATTAAGTTAAACACTCAGATCATTCTACTTCTTTAAAGTAGAAGACAATCTCAAAGTTTGAGAGGTAGGAAACAGTCTTTTGCACAAGCAGATCGTCGGCTTGCGAAAGATTCGAGGCACAACAACTTTCAGGATCATTTCGATAATTGAAACCTGAGGCATGCGGGTTAGGGAGAATTTAAGAAAATGCCGGATTAAGTTATGAGACAAACTCAATCAGGGATTTTCTAATTTTTTCAAAACACACAATTATTTTCGTTAAATTTTTCTTTTTGTCCACCCTCGTTTTGTAAAGAGTCCAATTCGTTCATTGGAAATCAGTAATATGGCGATGCGTTCATAGGAGATTGCTCACCCTGTTGATCCACACTAAGAGGTCTTAAGGCGTTCTATCTACTTTGCTCAGCAGTAAGTGTTTTTCCTTTGGCTTTCCAGAAGTTCTGGGCACCTTTGTGGACAGGGGTAACGATTCCAATTAGCCCAGAATCAATGCTCATGGCTTTTGCCGTCGATTTTACACTGACCAGGTATTTCAACCCATTAGGCTCATAAATCATCTCAGATGCCTTCTGCACGAGCTCTTCAGGAACATGGCGTCCAGCTGTCCACAAAGCAGAATCTTGAATCGTAATCACGTCATAGTCCACGCCAGGATACGTATCTGCTGGGATCACGACTTTTGAGTAGAAGGGAAAATCTTCAAAAAGTTTTCCGCTCTTTTCAGCTTCTGTGTAAGTTTGTAGCAATTTGATCTTATTGGCTGAAGCGGCTTGGGTCACAGCAGAATTGGGGTATCCTGCGAAAACCCATAGGGCGTCAATCAACCCTTCACCAAGAGCAGCCGCACCAGCACTGTATCCAATATACTGGGGCTCAATTTTCCCCCAGACTCCCATACTTTCAAAAAAGCGTTGAGCAGATGCAGCCGCACCTGATCCTGCCGCACCGATGGCAACTTTTTTTCCAACAAGTTCTGTAACGCTGTTGATTTGTTTGTCATCCAGCACAACTAAGTGAGCCGGTGCTCCATAAAGATAGGCGACAGCATGAACATTTCGGTATTGTCGTGCGTTATTGCTTAGCCTGCCATTGCGGCCCAGATATAAGTCTCCGGAATATGTGATTCCAAAGTCAGCCTCTCTTTTATTGAGACGACGCAAATTTTCAACAGATCCTGCTGATGCTTCATTCAGGAACTTGTAACCATCCAGTTCTTTTGAAAGATATTCAGAGATCCCTTTCGAGAAATATTGAAATGTACCCCCATCAGGACCACCTGAAAATAAAAGGGTTCTTTCTTTAGCAATTGTTTCAAATGAGGAAAGCAACATGGTCGAGAGGATAAAAAGAAATAAAGTTCTACGAATCTGCTGGGCAAAAATAATTAACATAACTACCTAAAGATTTTTGTTAGATAAAATTCTTAATTAAATCTAAAAGTTTAAAGAGGGATTATTCAAAAAAATGAGTGAATTAACATTTTGCTTGTGAAACTTTTTGAGTACTC
>WTIF01000235.1 GCA_011522845.1 Deltaproteobacteria bacterium | reverse complement strand
CACTCTTTTACATTGATCGGCATTCACAACTAGGAATAATGAGAACAAGGAAAATCAACCTCTCCTCACGCTCATTGCCGCATATGCGGTTCTTACCTCTGCAAACCCTATCCATAGAGAAAGCATGTCTGACAACAAATTCGGATGCCGCCGAGATTTTGATACGGGCAGTGGCAAAGCATCCTACTACAGTCTAGAAGCCTTGGAACAAAAGGTTGGTGGAAACATAGGCCGCTTGCCGTTCTCCATCCGGATTTTGTTGGAACAGGCACTGCGGAACTATGATGATTTCCAGGTTCTTGAAGAGCATGTCCATACCCTGGCAAATTGGGATGGCTCTGTCTCAGATAAGGAAATTCCTCATAAACCGACCAGAGTCATCCTGCAGGACTTCACAGGCGTACCAGCTGTGGTGGATTTGGCATCACTGCGTTCAGCGATGGCAGAGATGGGTGGCGACCCAGAAGTGATCAATCCCCGGGTTCCAGTCGATCTGGTAATTGATCACTCGGTTCAGGTCGACCACTTTGGCGGTACGGATTCCCTTGATCGGAATATGCAGATTGAATTCGAGCGCAACCAAGAACGCTATGAGTTCCTCAAGTGGGGACAGAACGCCTTCCGGCAGTTCCGTGCATTTCCACCAGGGGTCGGCATTGTCCACCAGGTTAACCTGGAATATGTAGCAAACGTTGTTCAGTTGGTGGATGGTGTCGCTTTCCCAGACACACTTGTCGGTACAGATTCCCACACAACAATGATCAACGGCCTGGGAGTGATGGGCTGGGGAGTTGGTGGAATTGAAGCAGAATCGGTGATGCTAGGGCAACCAATCTACATGCTGATGCCTCAAGTGGTGGGCTTCAAGCTGACTGGACAACTGCCTGCTGGAGCAACCGCGACAGACCTTGTCTTGCGAGTCGTTGAGATGCTTCGCAAGAAAGGGGTCGTTGAAAAATTCGTTGAGTTCTACGGTCCAGGCTTGGGCAACCTGAAGCTCGCCGATCGTGCTACCATCGCTAACATGGGTCCTGAGTATGGCGCAACCATGGGTTTCTTCCCAGTGGATGACGAAGCGTTGAACTACTTGCGTCAGACTGGACGCCCGACTGAGGTAGTTCAGCGAGTGGAGGCTTACTGCAAGGCACAGGGACTCTTCCGTACCAACAGCACTCCAGACCCGATGTTCAGTGATACACTGGAGTTAGATCTGTCAACTGTGGAACCAGCCTTGGCAGGCCCCAAGCGCCCACAGGACCGTGTGAATCTCTCGACGATGCAATCAACTTGGCAGGAAACTCTACGAAAACCGATCAAGCAGGGAGGCTTTGAACTCGGAGAGACTGCGCTGTCGAAGCAATCAGCCATTCAAGGACTGGACGGTCAAACCTTGACCCATGGCGATGTAGCAATTGCAGCGATCACTTCCTGTACGAATACCAGTAACCCATCTGTAATGATTGCAGCAGGCTTGCTCGCCAAAAAAGCCAATGCACTTGGGTTGAAGAGCAAACCTTGGGTGAAGACCTCGCTTGGTCCAGGTTCACGAGTCGTCACAGCCTACCTGGAAAAAGCAGACTTGCAGCAGCATCTTGACGCACTGGGTTTCAACACAGTTGGCTATGGCTGTACAACCTGTATTGGTAACAGTGGTCCGTTGCCCGACAACATCGTCAAGGCAATCAATGACGGGGATTTGGTGGTGACTTCAGTACTGTCAGGGAACCGAAACTTTGAGGGAAGAATCAGCCCGAACGTCAAAGCTAATTATCTTGCTAGTCCTCCACTGGTGGTTGCGTATGCGCTGGCTGGTACGGTCAACATTGATCTTCAGAATGATTCATTGGGTAAAGACAAGGATGGCAACGATGTCTTCCTGAAGGATATTTGGCCAAGCAACGAAGAAGTTGCTGCCATGGAGAATACGATCAGCAGTGATATGTACTCCAATGAGTACGGCAAGATGGATACGGTGACGCCGATGTGGAATGAAATCCAGGCCAAGACCGGACAAGTTTATGCCTGGAGCGAAGCGTCAACCTACATTCAAAATCCACCCTTCTTCCAAGGGATGGGAACTGGCGTCAACCCGATCAATAACATTGAAGGTGCTCGTGTGTTGCTCAAACTGGGCGACTCCGTGACAACGGATCACATTTCACCTGCAGGGTCCTTTAAGCCTGATACGCCAGCAGGTAAATTTTTGGTGGATCGAGGGGTTGCCGTTAAAGACTTCAACTCCTATGGTTCCCGTAGAGGTAATGACCGGGTCATGACGCGGGGAACCTTTGCTAATGTGCGTATTCGCAATCAGATCGCACCAGGAACCGAGGGTGGCTTTACGAAGTATTTTCCGACTGGCGAAGTGACTACGGTCTATGACGCAGCAATGGAGTACAAGGCCACAAATACACCATTGGTAGTGCTGGCCGGTGCAGAATACGGAACGGGTTCTTCCCGTGACTGGGCTGCGAAAGGAACCTTCCTGCTAGGGGTCAAAGCAGTGGTTGCTGCCAGTTTTGAACGGATTCATCGCTCCAATCTGGTAGGAATGGGTGTGCTTCCATTGCAGTTTAAGAATGGGGAAACTCATGAGTCCTTGGGCTTGACCGGCGAGGAAACCTACTCCGTGTTAGGACTCAGTGATGAAATGCAGCCGATGCAGGACGTGATTCTCAAAGTCAATGATCGAGAGATCCCTGTGCTCTGTCGTCTCGATAACAAAGTGGAGATCGAATACTACCGCAACGGTGGTATTCTCCACACGGTTCTGCGCAACTTCATGCGAGAGAGCGGAAAGTAAGCGGATTTTCTTCAGAAGTAGGGTATCTGGAAAGCACACGTTGACCTTGGTTGGCGTGTGCTTTTTCTATTTTGAGGAAACGGTTGATTTTGGAGTAGGAACGCCACAGACGAACACGAAGCTCAGAAATAGCTCTCGTAGGATCCTTGATCATTGACCCGGCGCTCGGACTCCATCGGTGAACCAAATCGTTCAGAACGATGCTGGAAGGGGTCCTCAGGAGTAAACAGAGCTTCTCCACCTGAGAAAAAAATCGCCCCACCAAGCAAGACAATGAAGATGATCAGGATGGCCTTGCGTTCCTTTGGATCAAAGTTCTGAAACATCAGTGTTCCTGTACTTGTGTGGAATTTGGCCAGAAGGATTGCTCGGTATGTGTGAGTTGAACGGATAGTCCTGGATATCCAGCAAAGTGCTTGTGCAACTTCTCAGCGACATAGACCGAACGGTGTTGACCTCCTGTGCATCCGCAGCTCACCATTAGTCGTTCAAATTCCCGAGCGGTGTATCTCTTGACACTCAGTTCCAAGGTTCTTTTCAAATGATTGAGGAATATTTCGGTTTCCTCCTTTGCTTCCAACCATGCTTGAACCGAAGTATCCAGTCCCGTCAATGCCTGGTATTCCTCCAGTTTCCCTGGATTCGGAAGGCAGCGACAGTCGAACACAAAGCCTCCTCCATGACCGCTTTCATCACTGGGAATTCCAGATCGTCGAAATCCAAACGAGTAAAGATCAAGGAGCATTGGCCTGTAGTTTCTTGGGAAAGTTCATGCTCAGGTTCTCTGTCTAAAGAATCTTGCTGTGAATATTTTCAGTATTCAGTACGATCGTTCGGAAGTCAAATCAGACTACCAGACTTGTCCATATTGAGCTTGGGAAGCAAGCATCTTAGAAAATCCTTTTCAATTTTTTGTCTCCCCAACTTCGAATGCCTTTGAGCCTGCAGTTTCAGCTTTCCCCAGAAATAAAAGGAATCAGTCTTTGTTTACTGGCCTACTTCTGCTTCACCTGCGGTGATGCGGTGATCAAAGTGCTGGGTCCTCATTATCCCGGTTTGCAGATTTTCTTCCTCAACATGGTGGCTTCTGCGGTCATGGGCTTTGTCGTGGTGTTGCTGACGAGCAATGTGAAAAATCTCCGCATTCACCGGCCCTGGTTGCACCTGACGCGAGGTTTGCTACTCCTGATGATGCAGTTTTCCGCGACCTACACATTCACACATGTGCCACTGGGGAGTGCCTATGTGCTGGTCTTTTCGGCACGCTTGATCACCGTGATCCTCGCTCATTTCTGGTTGAAGGAGAACATCCAACCCCAACTCTGGGCTTGTGTGGGGACTGGCTTTGTTGGGGTTGTGATTTGCCTGCAGCCAGGCAGCGCGGAGTGGCATCCAGGATTGCTGACAGCCTTATTGATTGGCATTGGGCATTCAATGCTGAATCTGCTAGTACGACAATATGGTCAGCAGGAGAGTCCCCACGCCTTAATGTTGACGAGCATTCTAACAGTCGCTGTCGCCAGTTGCTGGATTCCCTTCACAGACTTCTGGCAACCTTTACAGTGGGACTTGTCAGGTTGGCATTTGTTGTTTGGCCTGTTGGGAGCGATTGCCGGCATTGCAATCACTGGGGCGTATCAATTGACCCATGCTTCCTTACTTGGTGCTTTCCAGTATAGCCAATTGCTTTGGGGTGTTTTGCTAGGATATTTCTTTTGGCAAGAAGTACCTTCTGCTTTGGTTTTGGTTGGCACTGTCTTGATCGTTGGCAGCGGCTTAGTCATTCTACGTCTTCGAAGGCCTCAGCCTGCTACCAGTTCACCCTTGGCTTCAACGCTTCTTTCTCAGGAAAATCCATGAAATTCTTTGTTGATACTGCTGATGTGTCAGAAATCCGAAAGCTCAATGAACTTGGCATCGTGGATGGTGTCACGACCAATCCCACGTTGATTGCCAAGTCAGGACGCCCCATTCGTGAAGTTCTTGCTGAAATCTGTGACTTGGTAGACGGGCCTGTCTCTGGGGAGACGGTCTCCACGGATGCGGAGGGGATGGTTCGTGAAGGGCATTGGCTCCGAGAGATTGCTGACAATCTGACCGTGAAAGTACCCCTAACGGTGGATGGCATCAAAGCCACTAAGATCCTGAGCGATGAGGGAATTGCAGTCAATGTGACCCTCTGTTTCAGCTCAGCTCAGGCCTTGCTCGCAGCGAAGGCGGGTGCCACTTTCATCAGTCCGTTTGTCGGACGGTTGGACGATATTGGACTGGAAGGAATGAATTTGATTCAGGACATTCGCCTGATCTATGACAACTACGGTTTTGATACAGAGATCTTGACGGCTTCAGCCAGACACGTCCCTCATTTGCTGGAGGCAGCTCGCTTGGGTTCCGATGTGATCACTGCACCACCGAAAGTGTTCTGGCAACTTTTTGAACATCCGATGACGGACAAGGGCTTGGCAGCGTTTTTAGCAGATTGGGAGAAGACGGGGCAGAAGTTGGGTTGATCCGCTTAGATCGGATTGGAGTTAGCCTAAATTTGACAACCAAGTACGAGGATCCCGAAAGATTTTCTTGAATATATCGCTTGCGCCTTCTTAGAATAGACGTCAAAAGAGAGGGTCAAAATTGCTGGAAAGCTGAGACACTCATTTTCTTTCCAGTGATCTCGGGGCTACAAATGGATTTGATTGCGCCATCTCAAAAATCAATTTAGCTTTTATTTCCAATGATTTGGACAAACATAGCCTGGCTAGCTTTGGGATGGTCGCTGATCCTCCTAGGAATTATGATTGTGCCCCTGCCGTTGCCCCTGGGATTGGTCTCTTTTACCTC
>WTIF01000158.1 GCA_011522845.1 Deltaproteobacteria bacterium | reverse complement strand
GTAATCTGAACGTTGGGAACCACACCATGATGCAGAAGCAGGAGATCTGCTGGTAGCTCCTTCCAGGGAGCAGCACCTTGCTGGAATCGTACTTTTTGCAGGTGTCCCTCGCCCTCTGCTTCCAGCCCTGTGATTCCAAGGTGAACCTTCGCTCCGGAAGTAAACATCTGCCAGAGCATGGCGATTCCCTTGCGGAGATACTCATGCCCCCGTAGAGCCTTGGGTAAGTAGGGTAGCGCCTGAAACGGTGCGAGGTGTGGGTTTGTGTCCAGATAGGCCGCAATCTTGACTCCAGCATCCAGCAAGCGGCAGGCGATCAATAACAGCAGGGGCCCGCTGCCCAGCAAGACGATTTCACCACGGGGCAACAACCCGGAACTTTTGTAAAGGACATCTGCTGCAGTGCAGGCCAATACACCGGGAAGCGTCCAGCCTGGAAAGGGCATCGGTCGCTCCATCGCACCGGTGGCAATCAGGATGCGTTGCGCGTGGCAGGTTTCTGAAGGTCCTCCATCCTGCCCAATGTGATATAGCGTTAGATCTGGATCAATCTGCCAGATTGATCGGCCAGGCCGATATTCGGCTCCAGAGGCACGAAATCGCTGAGCCAGTTCAAAGGCTTCCTGATAATCAGCACCCAGCTTCTGGAATTCGTCTGGACGCTGTTCCTCCAGATCTTCGATGTTTCTGTAGATTTGCCCTCCAACAGCTGGTTGTTCATCCAGCACCAGTACATTCAGTCCATGTTGGCGGGCTTCGACAGCTGCAGCCATGCCTGCGGGCCCAGCTCCAATGATCACGTAATCATATTGTGGCAGGCTCATGCGCACTCTCCTTTTTTCAATTGACGCTGGATGTTCATACCCTCCCGAACTTGGATCATGCAGGATTGTTGATTGGGCTGGCCGTCGATCTCAAGCAGGCAGTCAAAACAGATCCCCATCATGCAGAAGGCTGCCCTGGTTTCTCCGCTAACCACTGACTTTCGTAGCATCAGGTGTCCTTCACCCATCAGGGCGGCAGCAACAGTTTGTCCAGGGGCTACCTGGTAGGTCTGCTCCTCAAACGTAATTTGGATGGTCTTGGCAACATTAGGCGGCGGCTGGAACATCAAACCTCGCAGAATCAAAAACTTCAAACATCGGTTGGGTTTGACCGGACAGAATCCAGTCGACCAGGTAGTTGCTGTGAATGGAAGCCAGACTGACTCCGCTGTGACTGGTTACGGCAAAAGCTCCGGGGCAACTTTGTGACTCCACATAAACTGGTTTTTGGTCGGGTGTGAGCACTCGCAGGGATCCCCAGCTGCGGATCAACTGTAGGTTTTTCAGGGTTGGAAAGACTGCCAGGGCATGGTTGGCAATGTCTTGTAGAACACCGTTGGTAGTACCGAGGTCATAACCGACTTCTTCGTGGGAGGCTCCGAACATGAAGCTCCCATCGGCATTTTGGCGGATGCGTCCCGTAGCGAAGGGGAACAGGTGATCCGTTTTTTCTGTCACGAGTACCTGACCCCGTTGAGGCCGTACGGGCACCTTGATGCCCACCAGAGCAGACAACTTGGTAGTGGCCAAGCCACTGGCGATCACGAGTTTTCTGGTTGAGAATCTTGTTGTGTTGGTTTGAATCAGGAAACCATCGTTGTTGTACTCGATCGTCTGTACATCTGCACTTGGGAAGAACTGTCCTTTGAGTTGAGTGAAGGCTTGATGCAGTGCTCGTAACAAATGCAGAGGGTTGGCAAAGCCATCGTGGGGACAGAAAGAAGCTCCTGAAACCATTGGTCCCAAGGGCAATTTGGGGATCATGCTCTGCAGCTCATCCCGACTGATCATTTCACAGTCATAGGTGCCTGTCAGCGACTGGGTTCGCATCTCTTCGAGAAACTTACTTCGTTTGCTGTATTCTTCCTCTCCCACACATATTTCGAAGCCACCAGTTCGATGATAGTACTGAGGAATACCGGTCTGGTCCTCGAGCTTTTCCGCAAAGGTTGACCACAGTTCTGTGGCTTCCTGACTCCACTGCGCATACCGTGGCATCCCGTGTCCCTTACCCTGTAGCCAGACGAGACCAAAATTTCCTCGAGAAGCTGTCAACTGAAAATCCTCTCGATCCAGCATGACGACCGAGGCCTTTTGCTCTGCCAGTCCGTAGGCTACAGCGGCGCCAATCACACCGCCTCCAATTACTACCACATCGGCGTTCATCGTACTCATGGGGATGCTTCTGCTAGTTGATTTGTCTGATTGAGTTCTTCCAAGCGAACACAGGCTGTTTGGTGAGGCTTGTTCTCGTCCGGTTGCAGTTGCAAAAAGGCTTGTTGGCAAACCGTTGTTGCGTGTGGGCAACGAGGTGAAAAGCGACATCCAGGAGGAGGATTGATCGGACGAGAGACCTCTCCACGAATGGTGGGCACCGGACGAGTGACCCGGGGATCAGGTACTGGTACTGCGTTGATCAAGGCTCGGGTGTAAGGGTGCTGAGGATTGCGGATGACCTCCCATGTGGGTCCCATCTCAACGGCTTGGCCCAGATACATGATCATCAACCGGTCTGCAATGTGCCCAAGAATGGAGAGATCGTGGGAAACATAAACACAGGAAAAATGTCGTTTGCTCGCCAGGTCCTTGAGTAGATCGAGGATTCCCGCCCGTATTGAAACATCCAGCATGGAGAGAGGTTCGTCTGCAACCACCATCCGAGGCTCCATCACCAAGGCGCTGGCAATGCCGACTCGTTGCCGCTCACCACCACTGAGTTCATGAGGATAGCGCTCCGCATATTTGACTGGGGGTAGGCCAACCGAAGCCAACATGTCTACGCTACGCTCAAGGATCTCTTTTTCTGGCCAGAGTTTCAGTGCCCTCGGGCCTTCAGCAACAGTTTCCAGTACTCGAAAGCGTGGATTCAAAGATTCATAAGGGTCCTGAAAGATCATCTGAACCTGACGCCGATACCAAGCCTGCTCACTGGTGAGCAGCTGATCCACACGTTTGCCAGAGAAGTGGATTTCACCTGCAGAAGGTTGCAGCATCCCAGCGATCATCAAACAGGTTGTGGACTTGCCACAGCCCGACTCACCTGCGATGCCCAGTACCTCATTTTCACCCAAGGTCAGGTTGACTGACTGAACCGCCTTAATCAAGCTGACAGGCTGTCCTTGGAGTTTCTGCAGCACTCCCTGGCGCACTTCAAAATGTTTGGTAACGTTGTTTAATTCAAGGAGCGCCATGTCTCCTTCTCACTAGCTTGTTCTCGTAGCAAAGGAGCATCCTGATGGCGGACACAGCGGAGTTCATGCAAGGGTTGAATGGTGATGTTGTCAGGGTTTCTCTGGTTGCATTGTTCTACAGAGAATGGACAGCGCTCTTGAAATGGACAGCTGCTGGGAGCTCCCAACAAAGTAGGGGGAGAACCAGGAATGGAAATTAGCTTTTGCTGTAAATTCCGAATCGAGGGAAACGCATTCTTTAGGCCGAGAGTGTAAGGGTGACAGGGCGAATCGAATAGATCATTTGCTGGAGCCTGCTCCATGATTTGTCCACCATACATCACTGCAATTCGGTCACTCATCTCCGCAATCACCGCAATGTCATGGGTGATCAGGATGATCGAACTGGAAATTTGTGAACGGATTTCTCGGATTCTCCGAAGGATGCGCTCCTGAACCAAGACATCCAATCCAGTCGTGGGTTCGTCCATGACCACCAATCCCGGATCCAAGGCCAGCGACATCGCAATCATTGCCCTTTGTCGCATTCCTCCAGAAAATTCATGCGGAAAGTTCTGCATCAGATCGGGTTGGAGTCCGACAATATCAAAGAGTTCTGTAACTCGTTCTCGGGCCTCTGCCTTGGAAACGTTCTTGTGTGCCTGGATCGCTTCAACCACCTGATCGCCTACCCGATAGACAGGATTGAGGGAATTCATTGCGCTCTGTGGCACCAGAGACATGCGAGCCCAGAGTATCTTCTCGCGGAATTGTGTCTCTGAAAGTCGAGTTAGCTCTTCTCCTTCATACTCAATCGACTGAGCAGACATCTCTGCATTATCTGGGAGCAGCCTCATCAGCGCCCGGATCAATGTGGACTTGCCGCAGCCGGATTCTCCAGCAATACCGAACACCTCATTCTTGCTGACAGAGAAGGTGACTCCACTGACAGCATGGATTTCACCCATTTGCGTCTGATAGCGAACGGTCAAATCTTGTACTTGAAGGAGTTGCTCTCCAGTCATCGTTTCCTCAGTCGGGGATTAGCCACTTCTTCATAGGCGCGACTGACAAAGACGAGTGAAGTGACCAGCAGTACAATGCAGAGAGACGGAGCAGTGAACCACCACCAGGCCACTCTAGTTTTTCCAGATAACCAGAGTTCGTAGAGCATACCACCCCAGCTAATGGTTTCACCGTCACCGAATCCAAGAAAACTAGCGCTGGCTTCCGTGATAATGGACCAAGCGATGTTGAAAGCTGCGTACAGCAATAGTAGCGGCAAGACGTTGGGCAGAATGTGACGATAAATGATCCGAAGATGACTGCATCCTCGAGCCCGAGCCGCTGCGATGAATTGCCGTTGCTTGATAGAAATTGTCTGGGCTCGAATCACTCGTGCCGAAGTGCGCCAGATGATCAGGACAATTGCGAGGATGACGAACTCCAGTTCTCGTCCGAACAAGGAAATCAGCACAATGATGAATGGTAAAAATGGCATCCCATAGAGCACATCGGTGAAGCGCATCAGCACCTCGTCCACTTTCCCCCCGTAGTAACCGGCAATCAAGCCGATGTTGGCACCAATCAGGATTGAAATCCCACCAGAGATTGCCCCAATCAACAAAGTAGTGCGGGTCGCCAGGATCAACTGAGAAAAGAGGTCGTAGCCCAAATGAGTTGTACCCATTGGAAATTCCCAGGAAGGAGGGCGGAGTGACGCAAACTCCCCTTCTTGATCATAGAGCATTTCCCAGGGATCGTGGGGGGCCAACCATGGAGCAAAGATGGCGACCACGAGAAACAGCACGATAAACACGAAGCCCACGGCGCTCAGACGATTGCCCATGATGATGCGGTAGTGCTCTCCCAGAATCCGTCGCCAGGCACTGGTTTGTGGTAACTCAGAGGTGGGCATGATACTCGTCTTCGAGGTATTGCTGAATTTTCTCTTCGCTCACTTTCACTGCCAGACCAGGTGCTTCCGGAAGGCGAACTGTACCAGCTTGAATCCAACTGGAGAAGTCCGTCACATCATCACTCATGCTCAGGGTCGACATGTAGGCGTGCCCAAACGAAACCAGGTTCGGTAGAACGGTCCCGAGGTGAAGAGAAGCACTCTGGGTGATGCCGAGTTCAATCATGCTGTTCATCATCACTTGCTTGTTATCAGCTTCGACGGCCTTACCAATTTCCAATCCGCGCAGTAGACCTCCGTTCTTGGAGATCTTGATGCTGAAGATGTCTGCCGCAGCTTTGTCAATGATCTCTCGGGCATTTGCCGGGTTCTGCAGACTCTCATCCACCGAAATTGGAATTCCGTACTGACGTAGACTGCTGAGTCCCTCCAGATCATCGGCCACCAGTGGCTGCTCCACCAATACCAGTGGGAGATCCTGAGCATTTTGGAAAAACTCCGTAGCTTCCTCACGAGTCCAGCCCTGATTGGCATCAGTCATCAGGTG
>WTIF01000107.1 GCA_011522845.1 Deltaproteobacteria bacterium | reverse complement strand
TTGCTACACAGATCGATTCGAAAAGGCAACTGTAGCTTAAAGATATGCCTTAATTTACGAATCGATGATTCTGAGGTCTATCAAGGCACAAGCTGGTGCAGAACTTGCGAAATTTTTGATCAAGGAGTAAATTCATTTCATAGATTAAATGAGCCGAAAAGAAAAAAATTATCTCTTCAATACTTTTAGTCCATTCAGTTTAATTTTTTCTGACAATCATACCCTAACTTTCTTTCTTCTTCAGGCAAATTAGCCTTCTCCACAGGGATCTGCATGTCAAATTCTTCCCGTGATTCTTCCTCCCAAACCACCATAGAAATGCCGATGTTGCCAATGCGCGACATTGTAGTATTTCCTCACATGACTGCCCCATTTTTCATCGGCCGAGCTCTATCGATAGCAGCCCTGGAAAAAGCATTGGCTTCTGATCGAAAAATTTTTGTGATTGCTCAAGAAGATCCCCTTGTTGAAATTCCGGGGGATAAAGATTTGTTTGAAATGGGAACTATCGGTCAAGTATTGCAGATCATGAGGCTGCACAATGGAACGATCAAAGCGCTGTTTGAAGCTCACCAGCGTGGACGACTCGTTGAAGCTCGAATGGGAGAACCCTATTACACGGGGATTGTCGAACCTGTTGAAGAAATTGATGATGAAACTCCCGAAATGGTGGCTCTTTCCAAAAATGTTCGCACTGAACTTAAGCGCTATCTCAAAGACGTCAAGAAACACACCGAAGGAATTGAGAAATTATCAATTGAAAGTGATCCCACTCATCGACTGGCAGACCGGATCGCTCCTCTACTCAACATGGATCTGCAACGTAAGCAAAAGTTGTTGGAAACCACCTCACCTCAGCAGCGTCTGGAAATGGTTTATGAGCGAATGATCGAGGAGGCTGAATTCAAAAAAGTAGAGAAAAAATTAAAAGAACGAGTTCAAGGACAAATTGGACGAACCCAAAAAGAGTATTACCTAAACGAGCAGGTGAAAGCTATCCAGAGAGAGCTAGGGCAAGAAGACGGCAAAGCTGAGATTGAAGAATACCAGAAAAAAATTAATGAACTACCTCTATCTAATGAAGCTAAGGAAATTGGCAATCGTGAATTGAAAAAACTGAAGATGATGCCCCCAATGTCGGCAGAGGCAAACGTAGTCCGGAACTATATTGACTGGCTTCTTTCCATGCCCTGGGAGCAAAAAACTGAAGACCACTTTGACCTGGACGCTGCCGAAAAAATCCTCAACCAGCATCACTACGGTTTGGAAAAAGTTAAAGAGAGGATCATTGAATACCTTGCAGTGGCCAAGCAAGTCGGAGAAATCCGGGGGCCAATCATCTGTTTAGTAGGCCCCCCAGGCGTCGGCAAGACTTCCCTTGCAAAATCAGTTGCGGAGGCGCTTGGGAGAAAATTTATTCGTTTGAGTCTGGGTGGAGTCAGAGACGAAGCTGAAATTCGCGGACATCGTCGAACTTACATTGGAGCAATGCCTGGTAAAATTATTCAATCACTCAGGAAATCAAAAAGCTCCAACCCTCTGATGCTACTGGATGAAATTGATAAGATGAACAGAGGGGTCATGGGTGACCCGGCAGCTGCACTGCTTGAAGTTTTAGATCCTGAGCAAAACCAAAGCTTCATGGATCACTATCTTGAGATAGAATATGATCTTTCGAATGTTCTTTTCTTCTGCACGGCCAATGTCGCCCAGAACATCCCTGCGGCATTGAAAGATCGAATGGAGACAATCACATTATCAGGCTACACAGAGTTAGAAAAAGAACACATTGCCAGTCAACACCTCATTCCCAAACAGACCGCAGAAAACGGTCTCAAAAATGAGCAAATCAGTCTTCGTCAACAAGCAGTTTCTGAGGTGATACAACGATACACGAGAGAAGCAGGGGTTCGGAATCTTGAGAGAGAGATTTCCAAAATCTGCCGAAAAGTGGCTACCCAAATTGTAACCAAGCAAACCAAGCAGAAAGTGATTGTGAACCAGAAAAAGGTTCATGAATTACTTGGAGCCCCAAAATATAAGCACGCGAAGGGTGAGGACAAAAATGAAGTGGGGGTAACTTGTGGGCTGGCTTGGACTCAAGTTGGAGGAGAGTTGTTGATGACTGAAGTGAGCGTGATGAAGGGTTCAGGTCAACTCCAATTGACAGGCAAACTTGGTGAAGTGATGAAGGAATCGGCTCAGGCAGCTCAAAGTTTTGTGAGGACCCAAGCCAACTCACTTGGAATATTCTCTCAAGTATTCAAAGACATGGATATACACATTCATGTTCCGGAGGGAGCTGTCCCCAAAGATGGGCCTTCTGCAGGGGTAACCATCACCACTTCTTTGGTTAGCGCTTTGACTGGTATTCCTGTTCGCAAAGACGTAGCCATGACGGGTGAAATTAGCTTACGAGGGAAGGTTTTACCCATTGGAGGTTTGAAGGAAAAACTACTGGCTGCAAAACGAGCTGAAATGAAAACAGTACTAATCCCTCACGAAAACTTGAAAGATTTGGAGGAAGTTCCCAATGAAATAACAAATGGATTAGAAATCCTCCCAATGAAACATGTGGAGGAAGTTCTGAAGAATGCGCTGTGCCGGTTTCCCGATTCAGTTCAAGATCCTTTGGAAGAAGAGAAGGTTGAATCTGAAAACAATGATGTTATCAATCAAGAGGATCTTCCTACAGCTAATCCAAGTCTCCCCTCCTGAAAAATTCTGAGAGATGTTCTAAACGAACATCTCTCTTTTTCTCCTACCAGCAATGCCCGTAATTCCTTTTGAGGTTGATTCTATTGGCGACTTCGTTCCGCAATCCCACTCGAATACTTTAGCCACTCTAGAACAAAACAAATTACAAAAAGAACCTGATCAACTCACATTGGAGAAACCAAATCCGGTCTGGACGGTTTCAGAGTTAACAAGAAGTGTCAGGCTCGTCCTAGAGGGTAGTTTTCGCTCGTTGGTAGTAGAAGGGGAATTGTCAAATGTGCACCAAGCTGCTTCAGGACATTGGTATTTCGTCATCAAGGATGAACATTCTCAACTTCGAGGGATTTTGTTCAAACAAGCAGCCATGAGACTCAGCTTTGTGCCTGAAGAAGGAATGGCTGTTTGGGCACGTGGCTCTTTACAAGTTTACGAGCAACGAGGGGAGTACCAAATTAATGTTACTGGTTTAGAGCCAAAAGGCGCAGGTGCCCTTCAAATGGCTTATGAGCAACTCCGCAAAAAACTGTTGGCTGAAGGCCTCTTTGAAGCCAATCGGAAGAGAAAATTACCCTTCTTGCCCAAAGCGATTGGTGTTGTTACGTCTCCAAACGGGGCTGTCATCCAGGACATGTTGAAGGTTCTCAAGAGGCGATTTCCTGGCATGAGATTGATATTGTTCCCTTCAATCGTGCAGGGCCCAACTGCTTCATCATCTCTTGTAAATGGGGTTGAGTGGCTCAATGCGCAGGCCGATGAAATAGGCTTGGAAGTACTAATCATTGGAAGGGGAGGAGGATCATTGGAAGATCTTTGGGCCTTCAACGATGAAAAATTGGCTCGAGCTGTAGCTAAATCAAAGCTTCCTGTTATTTCAGCGGTGGGGCACGAAACAGACTTTACTATCACAGACTTTGTTGCCGATGTTCGAGCAGCAACTCCTTCTGTAGCCATGGAACTAGCAGTACCTTCGAAAGAGGATCTTGTCTACACCACAAGAAATTTATCTGAGAGGCTACATCAACAAATAACCCATCGACTAAATCAGTCCAAAAAGGATTTCTTTGACAAAATTCAGAGGCTCATCTCCCCTGAGCGGGCGCTTCAAAGTCAACGAGAAAGAATTGAAGATCTTTTGTTCCGTCTAGAAAAATGGAAGAACTTGAGTCAAAAACAACTTCATGAAAATCTCACTTCACTTAATAAGAGGTTGTTGAATAAGAATCCAAAGTATGAAGTATTGAAATCTCAAAATCTTCTCAATGAAAAAGATCAAAGAATTTCTAGAGCGATCTCAGTATTTCAAAATAATAAACAACAGAAATTGCATAAGTTGATAAGTGAGTTAGATGCGTTGAGTCCCCTTTCCGTGTTGCATCGAGGATTCAGTGTTACTATTGATCAACAACAAAAAGTTATTAAAAGTGTTCAACAAGTTACGAAAGGACAAACACTGCAACTCAAGCTTCATGACGGCAAGGTTCTGACGAAGGTAGAGAAAATATTGGCTGAAACCCCATTCAATGAGTCCAAATGACCATTGTTGTCCCTGATAACTACCATGCCAGAAAGACGTTAGAGGAAAACAACATAACCTGTATCAAGCAGGAACAGGCCCTTCGTCAAGATATTCGGCCTCTTCGAATTGGTTTTCTACCTACCGAAGAGCAGTCTATGGTCGAGCAGATCAATCTATACCGGCCATTGGGTATGTCCATCATCCAATCTTTACCAGTGATGATTGATGCTATTCATTCAAGCGATGAGGAAATTCATGATGTACTGAGGGCTGACAATTTGGATGGACTTGTGATTGTAGGTTCTGGACTGGTTGAACCAAGCAAAGACTTTCGTCAAAGGTTAGATCGAAAGATCATTGAACTGCGCGGAACATTGCCAATTATTGGCTTGGGCTTCGGAGCACTCTGGCTGACCGAAATTTGTGGAGTTGGCTATGAAACTTTGGAAGTTCCTAAAATCGGAGTTTGGGAGGTAACAAACCAAGCGAATGATCACCCTGTTGCAGGCGAATCTGATGATCTATTCTGTTGTCCCCAAGTCAGGAAACTAACACCTATGAATGACTTACTTGAAGCAAACGCTGCGGATGGGAAATTTAGGATACTTTGTAGGAGTCAAGGAGAACCGCTGATCTGGGATACTGACAACGGTCAATGGCTCATGCATCTTGGAAATCCAGAGTACACTTCTTCACAGATGCTCCGATTCACTAGTCAGCAAGATCACTTTGTTGGTCCTGAAAAATTTGATCCCGACCGGCCCTTGAACAACTGGAAAACTCATCGTAATGACTTTTTCACACACTGGCTAAAGCACTGCTACAACCATATGAACTCAACAAGTCAATCAGTGTGAGTTCTTTGATGCCAACAGAGACACTCAATAGATTAATTCGACAATTTTTAGTTCACTCTTACCTTTACTATCGTCTCGATGAATCTTTAATCTCTGACCAGCAATACGATGAACTGGCACAAAAATTAAGAAAAAGTCTCACTCCTAGTGAGGCTGATGCCAACTTAACTTTTAAAGAATTTCGAGGATCTATAAACAGTGCAGAAGCATCCGGTTACTCTATTCGTCATTATCCAGCAGAAATTATCAGTTCAGCTCTGCACCTGCTTTATCAAAACCGGTTCAAGAATCTGATGTCATTCTCAACTTTTCTTGCTCGCTACGGGTATAGAACAAAGACAGAATTCCTTCCATAAAATGAACCGACCGGATTGCTGGGAAATTCTGGGAATCAATCCAACCCGCAATCCCGATCGGATCCGTGACGCCTTCAGAAAAAAAGCCAAGCTTTCTCACCCTGATTCCTCTGTTCACTACACCTTATCGAAAGAAAAATATAATTTTATTGAAATTAAGGCTGCAGAGAATGAAGCTCTTCAAAGAGCTCAATCTGATCATTTATCAACAACCTATGAAAAGCTTTCTGAAAATTCTGT
>WTIF01000068.1 GCA_011522845.1 Deltaproteobacteria bacterium | reverse complement strand
GCTCAGATCCGCGAGAGCATTGATGGGGCTGATATGGTCTTCGTCACAGCGGGTATGGGAGGTGGAACTGGGACAGGTGGAGCCCCAGTCATCTCAAGGATAGCTCGAGAATCACGCGCACTGACAGTTGGTGTCGTTACGCTTCCTTTCAATTTTGAAGCGAGTAAACGTCGTCGTTTGGCAGAAGAGGGCATTGAAGAACTCCAAAAGCACGTAGATACGCTGATTATTATTCCCAATAACAACCTGTTGGGAATCATTGATCAACGAACCTCCTTGATGGAAGCGTTTAGTTTCGCTGATGATGTCCTACGGCAAGGAATTCAGGGAATTTCAGATCTGATCACGCTAGACGGCATAGTCAATTTGGACTTTGCTGATGTCCGTACAGTCATGGAAAACAAGGGCAAGGCGGTAATGGGTACCGGCCGAGCCTCTGGTGACAAGCGTGCTAGAAGAGCTGCAGAACGAGCCATCCATAGCCCACTTCTGAGCGATTGCAATATTAGAGGGGCTCGAGGGATTCTGATGAATGTTGTCGGCAGTGAGACGATGACACTTCATGAAGTTCACGAAGCTTCATCTTTTATTGAAGAACAAGGTCATGAAGATGCTGTCATTATATGGGGTGCTTCCATTAACCCGAGCTTGGGTGATGAGATTCTGATTACGGTAATTGCAACAGGATTTGATAATCAACCATCTGTTTCAACAAAGAGTCCCGCTGAAGAAATTTCTGAAGAAGTAGTTGAGCGGCCAATTGCCGAAGAGCAAAAACCAGAAGTAAAAGAGGTAGAAGTCGAGCCGGAGAGGACGGTGATATCAGAACCCTCAGAACCTACAGTTGCTTCAGTGGTTGAAGAACAGAAAGAGGAACTAGAGGTAGAGGAAGCAAATGAGGCAAACGCTCCGGCAATCGTTTTCGCGCTTGAACCAGAAGTGCTTGAAGATGAGGAGCCATCCTATACGCCCGTTGAAGAGCCTGGAATCACCCTAGTAGCTGAAACCGAACAAGATGAGCATCTACCTGAAATGGATGAAATTCAACCAGCACCGATTCCTACTCTAAGTCCAGATGCGGCTGAGGAAGAAATTGCAGAGGTTGGAGATAATGAAACGGAGGAACCTCCCTTTTATTCTCTTGGAGGAAATGAAGTTGGGGATGAAGATGTTGAACCTGTGATCTATGTTGCCGCACCAACAAATCATTTTTTAGAAGAAATAGTTCCTCTAGAGGAACCAGAAGGAGCTGTTGGCCAAGTTGAAGCAATTCCTGAAACCCAAAAAACAAAAAAAATTACTGATAGAAATGAAGACTCCGTTATCGTCGAAAATGTTGAACCAGTGGTTGCTGTAGCAACTGCGTCAGGCGCAAGAATGAAGCGTCCAGAAGGGGTAGAAATTGAAACAGCCCCGAAAGAAATTTTTAACTCGTCTGCGGCTAAGAAATTGACGGATGCTCATAAGCAGCGATCGCAGGAACTCAGAGAGATGTCTAGAACTAATGAAAATACCGTAAAAAGTGTTGATGTGACGGAGAAGGCTACAATCTCGACTGCTAATCCGACTCTAACTGCACAACCAACTATACGGGGATTTCAAAACCGCAGGGACTTTCACAAAAATTTAGACATTCCGACCTTCATTCGAAAAAAACTCTCACCGCCTAGTAACTAATCCAAAGAAATTGACGACCAAAGAAATCTTTTGCAGTTTTCTTTGAACAAGGGGATGCTCCTTCCCTCGGTGCATCCCTGAAAGTCAATTTTCCTCAGCGTTTTAATCCTGCAATGAGACATTTGTATCTACCAAGTGTACTGGGTCTTGGGCTGCTTGGTAGCCTTTTAGGCTGGCTAGTGGCGCAATTTGTTTCAATGGTCGCTGAGAGTCTTCTTAGTTTGCCGGAAACGACACTTCCATTGTTACATCACATTTTGGAAGGAGCGTTACTGGGAGCTGGCTTGGGGATGGTACTCCAAATCCGTGAGATCTACTTTCAAGGAAGTGAAATTGAATCCTTGGTCAAACAAGGAGTAAACGGTTTGTTTGATGGTTTGTTACTAGGCTTAGGTGTGACTCTACTCTCTGTGACCTTTTCTGAACGATTTCCCCAGTACCAATTTGGAGGACTGCTCTATGCGGTTTTACTGGGAGGTGGCATCGGAATTCTAACTTCGAGAGGATGTAATGCTTGGAAGGTCCGCCTACAACTTGGGCTCTTAGCGGCTATCGGTGGCGGGGGAGCTCTCTATATTTTATTAACATTGCAGTCTGTTTTTCTGGTTCAAGGATTTGCTAGTTGGATTCCGCTGTTGTCAATAGGTTTTGGTATTTCCCTGCTCTTGGGACTGCCAGAAGCACTGTTCAATCGTTCCCGATTACATCTACTAACTGGGGAACGTGAAGGACATGTTTACTGGCTTCATCCGTTTTATAGTTCACTAGGGTATAGCCTTCAAAACAATCTGATCCTACATCCCTTTCGAGAAGTACGTGGAGAACAAGCTTGTATCGAGCGTGATCGGGGTCAAATGTTTTTAAAAAACTATGGTGATTCTCAGGAAGTGCTGTTGAATTATAGGCCTGTTGTGCAGCAAGAACTCCAATCGGGAGACCTTATCAAGATCGGAACGGCGCTGCTGCAGTTCAACAAATAGCAATGCCTGATTCAATTCGTAACTGGCAACGACTCCTCATGGGAATGTTGCTAGTGATGGGGCTGGTGCAAACGCATGCCAATGCGGAAGAGCGATCCCCAAGTGTACAATTTGTTTTGCACGAACCCACCTCGTCTTCTGTTGATCGCCTCAAAATTGTGCCCCCGCTGGAACCAATCGATCCCTTACAATTTGGAATCCTGCTCGGTTTAATGCTGACACTAGCGGGTTGCCTATTCTGGTTTTGGCGATCGCGTAGCCAACCTGTTCGCAAAACCGAAGTGGAACTTGGTTTTGAAATCATTACTCCCGGAGAGAATAATCGATTTCTGCCCTTGGAGCTAAAGAGCTACACCTTGGATTATCTGAACGATATAGAAACAAAAAATAAGCTCAGATTGTCAGCAAATTTAGAGAAGGTTGCGCTGACTCCAAAGCAGAATTCTTTTTACTTGGAAGACCGGAATAGTAAGAACGCCTTGCTGGTGAATCGTCGCCGCATGAACAAAGTTTTACTGCAAAACGAAGATGTTCTGGATATCGGTGAGTTAACTCTGCTTTTCAGAAATCGATTACCTGCCTTTGTGCTTCCCTCTGCTGAAGAAGGGAACCCCCTGCTCTATCCACGGCGATCGTTAACTCCGAAAGGCCCCTTACCTTCTTCAACGGCCTCTTTGCGCTTTCTCGGTAACCGTCAGGATTTTCCATTAGTACGAAACATCATGATACTCGGTAGATCTGAGATTTGCGATATGGTACTGGAGGATTCTAGTGTTCACCTCAGACACGCGCGGATCTTTCGGTCGGGGACAGTTTACAAGCTCCAAAACCTAAGTACAGAGGGGACTTATCTTAATTCAAGACGGGTGGAGCAGAAAGAACTTCATGATGGGGATGAAATCGCTGTGGGACGCTATGTGTTCATTTTTCAAAGTGGAAAGAAACGATGAATAAGCAGTCGCGGTTGCTCTTTGTGTGCATGGGCAATATTTGTCGTTCCCCGACAGCTGAGGGAATCATGCTCCACCTGATCAGCGAAGACGGGCTAGAAAATTTGATTGAGTGTGATTCTGCCGGGACGCACGGATATCATGTTGGAGAGCCAGCTGATTCGAGAATGCGGAAGCATGCTCAGATACGAGGATATGATTTACCCAGCCGTTCCCGTAAACTTCATCCAGAGAGTGACTTCCCTTACTATGACTGGATTTTGGTTATGGATGATCGTAACTACGAAGATGTACTGGGTTTGGACTCTTCTCGAGAATATACATATAAAATCAGGAGGATGACTGATTTCTGCCAAACCATGAAGGTAAATGAAGTCCCAGACCCCTACTATGGTGGAGATGCAGGTTTTGAACTAGTGATTGATATTTTGGAAGATGCCTGTGCGGGATTGATGGAGAGGTTAAAAGCTGAATGAATGCAGGTCTCCGTGAAAGTCTACAAGCGGTTCTGGATCGACCTATTCTAGATTTCTTGCCGGTCTCAGGTGGTTGTATTAGTGAGGCATGGCAAGTCAGAACAGTGGGGGGAACTGTATTCGTTAAGTTGTCAAAGGGTTTATTACCAGGAATGCTTGCAGCAGAGGCAGAGGGTCTCAATGAGTTAGCAAAATCAGGTGCGATCCGTGTTCCTGAAGTCATCAGGCTGACTGAAGATTTTCTTGTTCTGGAATTCATACCCACCGCCATTAATCCCCCTACAGATTTTTGGCCAAAGCTGGGTCAGCAATTGGCTAATTTACATGCCTATTCCCGGAAAATTCATGGATTCCATCAAGATAATTTCATCGGCCGGAGTCCACAGAAAAATCACTGCAATGGGAACTGGAAAGAGTTTTTCTGGCAAAGAAGGCTGTTACCCCAATGGGAAATGGCAGTACAGCGTGGAATCCCAAAAACAACAAAACGACTCTGGCACAAGTTAGAGATTCTCTGGCCAGCACCTTTGGAAGGATCATCAACACAGGCTTCTTTACTACACGGAGATCTGTGGAGCGGAAATGTATTGGTCAGCAACAGTGGTGAGCCAGTTGTGATTGATCCAGCTGTTTACTATGGTGATCCAGAAGCAGATTTGTCGTTGACTTATATTTTCGGAGGATTCCCCACACCGTTTTATCATGCTTATCACGAGATACGGCCAAAAAGCGAAGGCTTTGCTCGAAGACAAAAAGTCTATCAACTCTATCACCTACTGAATCACTTCAATCTCTTCGGTAACAGTTATATGCAGTCAGTCGAATCCTGCCTTGGGGAGATCACCCGTGAATGATTCTTGGAGTCACAGTAACTGAGCACACTCAATGGAAGTAGAACTCCTAAAAGCACTTTTACAAGCTGTTCGGGAAAACAATTCAGAGCTGAAAGCTATTCGCCGTTTGCTAGAAGCTCAAAATCGAGAAGGTTTGGTGATGCCGGAAAGTCCAAATCCACCAAATTCACAAGAAACGGAATCATGGAACAATGAGGTGGATCGCTTGTTTCGTGGGGAGTTGGGTTAGTTGATAGAAGTTTTCAAGGCTTTAGAATAGATGTTTTCGTATTGGGTAGCTGTGTTTTCCCAAGAAAATCTTTGACGCATTCCCAAATTCATTCTGCTTTGGAATGAAGCAGGGTCATTGGTAAAACAATCAATCCCTCTCTTTATTGCGGCAAGAGTATGTTCTCCGGTGGGTTCCGCAAATACGAACCCAGTTCCGTCCTCACCGGATGTGTTCTCCTCCCAAACTGTATCTCGGAGCCCACCTACAGCTCTAACGATCGGCAAAGTACCGTAGCGAAGACTATACATCTGATTGAGTCCGCAGGGTTCATAAAGCGAGGGCATCAGGAAAAAGTCACTTCCAGCTTCAATGCGATGAGCTAAGGGCTCACTATAACCATCGTGAAACTGTAATTTCTCTGGATTCATCTCACTCAATCTAGCAATTTCCTCCACAATCCAGCGCTCTCCACTACCAAGAATTGCAAACTGAACTTTCTCACTCAGAACTTTGGCAATCGCAGGTAAAGAGAAATCAAATCCCTTTTGTCCTGTCAGCCTGCTAACAATTCCAATCAAAGGAACTTCGGGCGCTTCTGGTAATCCCATCTCAGCTTGCAATGCCGATTTACATTCAATTTTTCCTAATAAATTTCCCAGATCATAGTTGGTAGTCAGGTAGGGATCAGTTGCAGGATTCCATACCTCGTACTCACAGCCATTTAAAATTCCGCTGAAAACCTCTTTGCGTGCCTCGTAAGACTCATGTAGACCGTGTCCGCCCAGTGGAGTTTTTAGTTCTTCAGCATAACCAACACTCACTGCATTCAATTGATCCGCAGTCCTCAGCCCACCTTTCAACAAATTGATTTGCCCATGATCTTCAAACCCTGCTGGATGAAACCAATGATCCCCGATCTCCAGAAAGGATCTTGCAGAGGCAGGGCAATGCCCCTGATAACCGCCATTGTGAATAGTCAGCAGAGAGCGCGTCTTAGCAAATTCAGGATAGGTACTTCGATACTGATGCAAATAAAGGCAAGCTAACGCCCCTTGCCAGTCGTTAGCATGGATGATGTCCGGAATGAAGTTTTCAGCTAGACAGAGTTGAAGAGCAGCTTTGCAAAAGAAACCAAAGCGTTCTCCGTTATCCGGATGGGGGTTGCCGGCCATATCTTCGTAGGGATGACTACGTAAGAAAAAATCATTGTATTCAACAAGGTAAACGGGCAACTGCTCTAGCTCTGTCTGTTGAACTGCGCAGAAAAGCTCAGAGTTCCCCATTGGAACCTCCAGTGAGGAGACTGCAGTGGAGTATTTTTTTATTCTTGCAATGGAGAGATAATTAGGAAGAACGAGTCTTACGTCGTGGCCTTTCTGACGAAGTGCCAGGGGGAGAGCTCGAGCAACATCAGCCAAGCCACCAGTTTTGATGAGTCCGGTAGCTTCAGAGGACAAAAAAAGGATTTTCATACTTAGTTGATTGTAGAACCTTTAGGAATTACTACAATCCCAGAGTCTGTCACATGATAGCGTTCGCGATCAGCTTCCAAATCATAGCCAATTACGGTATCAGGGCCAATCTTGACCTGCTTGTCGATGATAGCCCGCTTAATTCGACAATTTCTGGCAATCTCAACGTCATTCATGATGACTGATTCACTGATGTGGGAGTAACTATGAACTCTGACGTTGTATCCCAAAACACTATTGATCACTAAGGCGCCACTGATGATGGATCCAGCAGAAATAATTGCATTGATCGCATGGCCTGTACGCAGATCGCTGAAGTGCACAAATTTTGCGGGGGGCAACGGAGGAGTGTGACTTCGAACTGGCCACTTCTGGTTGTAGAGGTCGAATTCTGGTTTGATACCGACCAGATCCATGTTTGATTCCCAATAAGCGTCCAAGGTTCCTACGTCACGCCAGTAACCAACCTCTTCTTCGACAGCCCCTGGAACTCTATTCTGCGAAAAATCATATACAAAGACTTGGCCCCGTGGAAACATTCGTGGAATGATATTTTTTCCGAAATCGTGATCAGAGTCAGCGAACTGAGCATCCAAGATGAGTTCATTAACCAAGGCATTTCGTTCAAACACGTAATTGCCCATCGAGGCTAGTACATGGTGAGGATCATTTGGCATCGGCTTTGGAGGATTGATTGGCTTTTCCACAAAGCCTGTCATTCGCCATTCATCATCAACCTCGATGATCCCAAAATGTTTTGCTTCATGGAGCGGCACGGGAATAGCTGCCACTGTTAATTCAGCATTTCGCTTGGTGTGGAAGCGTAACATCTGGCTGATATCCATCTTGTAGATGTGATCTCCTCCAAAGACACAGACTAGATCAGGATCACTGTCATAAATCAGATTCAGGTTCTGGTAAATCGCATCAGCAGTTCCTTCATACCACTTCTTGCCCGTTTGCATTTGGGCAGGGATCGGATCAATAAATACATTCGGAATCCCTGAAATCCTCCAGCCCTGCCGCAGATGTTCCATCAACGAGTGAGATTTGAACTGCGTAAGTACAAAAACCTGCATCAGTCCAGAATTGATAAAGTTGCTCAGTACAAAATCAATGATTCTATAGTTTCCACCAAAAGGTACGGAGGGCTTTGCGCGTACAGCTGTCAAAGGATGTAATCGAGTTCCCTCTCCTCCAGCTAGTATCATGGACAGGACATTGGTACTCATGGTGTAATCTCAGAAAAATCAGTTTTTGAAGGACTGTTTAGCAAATCTGATAATTAGAAAACTAAGTTCAACAAACAAGCGCAGTCTTGGAGGAGCTGAAAATTCTAATAATTTTGCGTAATCGTCCAGAAACTGATAGGCATGGGCGTTCAAAACTTTTAAGAGATCACCGAAAGGAAAGAAATGAATGAGCAGTTTGTTGTCCCGAGTCTGGGCAATTGTCGCATCCAATCACCCTTACCACTAAGTACAAGCTCCCAGGAGGACAACTTTCGATTTGTTGAGGATTCCCAGAGAATTTTATATCAAGCTACCTTTAATGATCTCAATCAAGATGAGTTATTTGGAGGAGAGTCTCCCATAAGCTTTGAAGCTGCAGGCCCAAGAGCAATGACGTTTTTCGATCCATCAAAGGTCAGAGCAGGCATTGTTACTTGTGGAGGGCTATGCCCTGGAATCAACAATGTGATCAGAGCTTTAGTGATGCAAATGTATCACAACTATGGTGTACGTAGAATCTACGGCTTTCGTTATGGTTTTCAGGGGTTTATTCCAAAATATCGACATGACATTATGGAATTGACGCCAGACTCCGTTGTGAACATCCATCACCAAGGAGGCAGTATACTCTCTAGCTCAAGAGGGCCTCAAGATATTGGAGAGATTGTAGACTGCTTAGATCGGCACACAATTAAAATCCTGTTTTGTATTGGTGGAGATGGAACTCTGCGAGGTGCACACGCAATAGCTCAGGAAGTCAAAGCCAGAGATCTAAAGATTGCTGTGATCGGTGTGCCCAAGACCATCGACAACGACATTTCTTACTGCTCAAAAACCTTCGGATTTGAAACTGCTTTTTCTAAGGCAGTAGAAGCCGTGCAATCAGCACATGTCGAAGCTTATGGTGCTCACTATGGGGTGGTTGTAATCAAGTTGATGGGTCGTGATTCTGGGTTTATTGCAGCAAATACATCTCTGGCCTGCCCTGATGTGAATTTTGTGCTGATCCCAGAAGTTCGCTTTGACCTACATGGCCCAGAAGGGATGATGGCCGCCATGGAAAATAGTTTTGCCGAGAAACAAAAGAAAGGGCAACACCCGCACTCAGTGATTGTTGTTGCAGAGGGCGCTGGTCAATACTTGATGTCGAATAGAATAGAGAAGAGAGATCCTTCGGGCAATATTCGTTACAGTGATATTGGCCTATTCCTGAAAGAGAGTATTCAGAAACATTTTGAAGGGAAGGTGCCTGTTAGTGTTCGACTGATCGAACCAAGCTATTTAATTCGATCTTTACCTGCCAATCCTCATGATGCGATTTTCTGTTATCACCTTGCAGATCATGCTGTCCACGCAGGAATGGCAGGTCGTACAGATGTGATGATAGGTTACTGGAATAGTCATTTCACCCATGTTCCCCTTGAGGCTGTCGTAAAACAAAAGAAACGAATTGATCCTAACGGGGATTTCTGGAGACAGGTGCTGTTTTCGACTGGACAGCCGAATCGGATGTATAATGAGGTTTCTGAAGAATCAGACGCAAAATCGCTGAATTAAAGCTTGTTGAAAATCTTCGAATTTAGCTGCAGGTAAATCATTGATCCCAGCAGCGGCTGGCCGGCCACCCCCCTCAAACTGAAGACAGATCTCATCAGCCCCAACGGGGCGTATTTTGGGGGAACGTACACTGACTAACTGTGTGTTTTCCGGTTTTTCTACCATCACAACTTGAGCTTGTTCAGGATGATTCCTTGCCTTCAAATTACTGAATGCTCCGACAATTCGATGACTCCAAGCTGCATCAGGTAACTGATAGATTCGTAGGTTTAAGTCATCAAAAATGGTTGGTGCTTTTTCAGCTCGCCGTAGGTCTTCTGCGTATCCTTCTCTTAAAGCTAAGAATTCTGGGGCTTCTGCATAAAAATCAAATGGGCTCCGGTATCCTTGCATTTTCTGAAACAGTTTTTCAGGAGAAAACCAGAGATCCTCGACTTTCCGGCCATAACCGTTGTAGTTCAGCAATTCGCCCAACTCCTGAAGTTTTCCTACTTGGGATGAACTTAGATTTGTATTAGCCGCAAGTTTTTTCGCAGTTTCTATCAGGTTGTCTCCGAAGGCCGCTGTAATCGCCCAATCTCGGTATTTGCCCTCAAGAATTTGATCCACTATAGCACTTGTACAGACAGCAGGATCAGTATCAATATGGCTAACAAAATTCTTGTGCTCAGGAATGGGGCCGGCGTTGTGGTGGTCGATATAGGTCAGTCGGTGGCCGTCCCGGAGGAGACGCACTGCATCACTACGATTGGCACGTAGTGAGACATCTAAGACAATAATATCTGTGGGTTCAGCTAAAGGAATCTTACATAGGAGAGAGGTCTCCCGCTTGGGACCAGTGACTAGGTAAGCATCATCTAAAGGATTATGAAGCCTCAACTGCTGCAGGGCGCAGAGCCCGTCAGCGTCCCCGTTGAAGACGTCATAAGGCATTGATTGCTAGCTTAGGATGAGTATTTGTACCGCTAGCGAGCAGGCGAAACAAACCACTCCCATTGCAACGAACATTGCCGGTTGGTAGGGATTCCAGCCTCGTCGTGATGCAGGTTGATAACGACGGACTATCATCCGTTGGCTGAGAGAGTCTGAAGAGTGGCGGGTGTCCTGAAACTTTCTTTGCTGATTCATGAGACCTTCCTGGCAAATCCTATTTGCAAATCGAGTGAGAATATCTTTGCTCACTGAGTTTAAATTAAAGCTGCAAAAGAAAAGCCAAGTGGTTTGAACCAGTATTTTAGAGAATTTATCCTGCCAAGTCTGCGAGTTTTTTATTGCGATTTCGCAGCCAATGATCCAGCAGAACCAGATTGATCATTGCTTCAACCATTGGAACAGCTCTGGGCAAGACACAGGGATCATGCCTGCCTTTTGCACGCAATTCGGTACTCTCGCCTTCACGAGTAACAGTATCTTGGGCAAAATTGATCGTTGCTGTGGGCTTAAAGGCCACTCTCAGGTCGATGGCTTCACCATTACTAATCCCGCCTTGAATGCCACCAGAACGGTTCGTATCAGTTCGAATGCGACCATCTTCAGTGTGAAAACGATCATTGTGTTCTGATCCACGCATCAGCACAGAATCGAAGCCAAGGCCAAATTCAACACCACGGGTCGCTGGAAGCGACATCATTGCTTTCGCCAAATCTGCAGTCAGTTTGTCAAAAACGGGCTCGCCTAGTCCAGGAGGAGCATTTCTTACCTGGGCCCTTATCAGGCCACCGACACTATCCCCTGACATCCGAGCTTTATCGATACAAGCAATCATTCTCTCAGTGATTTCTTGATCTGGGCAACGGACCATACTGGCTTCGATTTGTTCCAAGGTCACAATCGCAGGATCCATGTTTGTCCGGAGGTCATGGATTTGTTCAACCCATGCTAAGGTTTCGATGCCTCCTAGTTGTTGCAGCAACTTCCGGGCGATGGCTCCGGCGGCCACCCGACCAATGGTTTCACGTGCACTGGCTCGACCACCACCTTGCCAATTCCGGAAACCAAACTTTTGATCGTAAGTAAAGTCAGCATGACTTGGACGATAGATCTCTTTCAGATGATCATAAGCTTGCGGGCGAGCGTCTTGGTTATCCACCATGATGGAGATGGCAGTTCCGGTAGTTTTTCCTTCGAAGATGCCGGATAGAATTTTAGCGGTATCAGATTCTTTACGCTGTGTAGTAATCTTACTCTGCCCTGGTTTTCTCCGGTCCAGTTCACCTTGAATGTCCTCGAGATTAATTTCTAACCCTGCCGGGCAGCCATCAATCACAACCCCCACGCCCCCACCATGCGACTCACCCCAAGTTGTGATTCGAAAGGTGTGACCAAAACTATCGCCCATTTTTATCCCTTTTCGGTATTATTATATTCTTGGAAATTTTTCGGATGGATTGATAAGACTTCGACTGCACAATTCAAGAGAGCTATGCGAATCCAACAAAGCATCGAAAACAAACTTCAAAGTCAATTGAAACCTGAGTTTCTTCGGGTAGAGAATGAGAGCCATCAACACAATGTTCCCTCAGGATCAGAATCTCATTTTAAGGTGACAATCGTCTCTGCTGCTTTTGAAGGAGTTAATTCTGTCAAGAGGCATCAACAGGTCTACCGCGTGTTGCAGGAAGAATTACAAGGTGGGGTTCATGCCCTCTCGCTCCGGTGCCACACGCCAACCCAGTGGTCAGAGTTAGGCGAACAGATTCATCTTACTCCTAACTGCCGAGGAGGCAGTGGGCACTAGTTATTGTCTTCTTCTTCAGCCGCTTCAGCTGCCTGGGTTTTTCCGTGACACTGCTTGTATTTTTTTCCGCTGCCACAAGGACAGGGATCGTTCCGGCCGATGTGGACTTTCTGGATGGGAGCCTGCTTCAATTCCTCTGGCTTAGTGTCAGGACTTTCCCCATGCACCATCGTCATCTTTTGCTCGGGCATGGTTTCCTGAATTGGACGAACTGGACTTGGCCCAACCTGAATTTTGTAGAAGAGGCTGACGGCTTCTCGGCTGATTCGAGCCATCAGGTCTGAGAACATGTCGAAAGCCTGGCGCTTGTATTCATCCAACGGCTTCTTTTGAGCGTAGCCAACTAGGCTAATGCCCTCTCGGAGGTGGTCCATTGAGAGCAGGTGGTCTTTCCAGAGTCCATCATTGATCTTTAGAAGAATCTGACGTTCAAGATCAACTACCATTGCATCAAACCGAGCAGACTGGTCTTTGTCTTCTTCATTAACTCCAGCAGCAGCCTGTTCAGCAGCTAGGTTTTGACCTAGTTCGCTGTGGAAGTATGTTAGTTTTTCTCGGTAAAGATCCTCGACTTGCTGATGAAATTGTTCCCTGAATTCCTCAGCATCAAGCTCTTGTTCGTGCCAATTTTCCTTGGGTAGTTTGCCAAAAATATTGGTGAATGCCTGATTAAATCCTGATGCATCCCATTGATCTACGTACTTTTCACTACAGTGTTGATCAAACAACTCATCCACGACATCGCCAGACATTTCCAGCATCAGTTCCTGTACGGAATCTCCTAGGATTTCCCTTCTACGCGAGTAAATGATGGTTCTTTGCTTTTCCATCACATCGTCAAACTGAAGTACATGTTTTCGGATATCAAAATGATATCCTTCCACTTTTTTCTGGGCATTGCCAATGGCCTTGGTAATGAAGACATGCTCAATCGGCTCATCCTCATCAATTTGAAGCCGATCCATCATTTTGGAGATTCGTTCGCCTCCAAATACTCTGAGCAGATTGTCTTCAAGGGAAAGCATGAATTGCGAGGAACCCGCATCTCCTTGACGTCCGGATCGTCCTCGTAATTGGTTGTCAATCCTTCGGCTATCGTGACGCCCAGTACCCAAAACGAAGAGCCCACCTTGCTCGAGCGCTTCCGAGGAGGGCTTAATGTCTGTCCCACGTCCCGCCATGTTCGTTGCAATGGTGACAGACTTGACTTGGCCTGCCTTGGCAATGATTTCTGCTTCACGCTCATGATTTTTGGCGTTCAAAACCTCGTGCGGAATCTTGGCTTGGCTGAGCAGTTTGCTGATTGCTTCCGAGACTTCAATGGAGACGGTACCCACCAACACGGGTTGTCCTTTTTCATGGAGTTCCTTGATGGTACCCACAACCGCGCGATACTTGGCATCAACTGTTTTGAAAATCACATCAGGGAGGTCTGTTCTCGTCACGACTCGGTTTGTTGGAATAACCACCACACCCAAGTTATAGATTTTCTTGAACTCGTCTTTTTCTGTCTCTGCTGTTCCGGTCATCCCGGATAGTTTGTCATAAAGACGGAAGTAATTTTGGAAGGTAATGGTTGCAAGAGTTTGATTTTCACGTTCAATCCGAACTCCTTCCTTGGCTTCCAGGGATTGGTGCAAACCATCACTGAAGCGACGCCCTGGCATGAGGCGACCAGTGAATTCATCCACGATCACAACCTGTCCCTTTTGAACTACGTAATCGACGTCACGCCGGAAAACGTAGTGTGCTTTCAGTGCCTGATTGATATGGTGCAGCACCTCCATATTCTCATAATCGAAGAGGCTGGTATTGGGTTGAAGCAAGTGTTTCACACGCTCCTCCATCAGTTCCGAACCTCTTTCTGTGAGGTTGATACCGCGGGAACGTTCATCTAAACCATAGTCACCCTCACGTACCGTCTCATTGTCCTCTTTCTCCTGCCAATTGGGATCGATGTCGTGCTGTTCATGGGTTGGTAGTTTAGGTACTTCTTCACGACGGATTTCACGGCTCAGCCCATGGACCAGTTTGTTGATGACGTAGTATTTTTCAATATTGTCTTCTGTTGGTCCGCTGATGATCAGAGGGGTGCGGGCTTCATCAATTAGAATACTGTCAACCTCATCGACCACTCCAAAGTTAAATCCTCGCTGAACGTAATCTGTCAGCGCGAATTTCATATTGTCACGTAGGTAGTCAAAGCCAAATTCGTTATTTGTTCCGTAGGTAATGTCACAGCCATAGTTGTCACGGCGGCTTTGGTCACTATACCCGTGCTGGATCAAGCCAGTGTTCATTCCGAGGAACCGATAAATTTGTCCCATCCAGTTGGAATCACGACGGGCGAGGTAGTCATTCGGCGTGATCACATGCACACCGAGTCCAGTTAGGGCGTTCAAGTAAACGGGGCAGGTTGATGCGAGGGTTTTTCCTTCTCCAGTTTGCATCTCTGCAATATTCCCTTCATGCAGGGCAATCCCTCCAATCAACTGAACATCGTAGTGTCGTTCTCCGATGACTCGCCTAGCTGCTTCACGGACCAAGGCAAAGGCTTCGGGGAGCAAGTCGTCGAGAGCTTCTCCATCTTTGTATCGTTTTTGATATTCCTCGGTCTTATTTGGAAAATCAGCATCTTGTAACTGTTCCATCTGTGGTTCCAGTTCATTGATGCGGACCACCAGACGGCGGTAGCGTTTAAGGGTGCGATCGTTTTCGCTACCGAAGATCTTTTGGATCAGTTTCATGGCTTCCTAAATGTGCGAAACGCCAAGACAAGAAATCAGGGCTTTCGCCAGATTTGGTGAGGGCCTGAGGCGGGTTCACTAGGTTTGAATAAGCAGATTGTCGATCAAACGAGTATTACCTACAAACGCTGCAACCATCAAGCAGACATTTCCGTTAAATTGTGAAACTGGTTGAAGTGATTCTGCATCAACGAAGCTGAGGTAATCGATCTTGATTTGAGGGACTGCATTCAGTTGGCCTGCTAGGTTTTCCGAAAGTACCTCTAGATTTTGCTGTGGGTTATTTTGAATGATCACTGCGGCCTGCTGCAATGTCTTGTAAAGGAGTGGAGCTACTTTTCGCTCTTCTAAATCGAGATAGGTGTTACGTGAACTCATTGCCAATCCATCCTCCTCTCGTACAGTTGGCAATGCTTGGATTTCAATTTGGAAGTCAAGGTCACTTACCATTTGACGGACTACTTGCAGTTGCTGAAAATCCTTTTGACCAAAAATTGCGAAAGTAGGTTGGATGATTTGAAATAACTTACAGACGATAGTGCAAACCCCACGAAAAAAATGTGGACGACTCCAACCTTCCCATCGTTCAACTAAGGGCCCACTCGGAACGACATAAGTCGAGAAACCATTGGGATATAGGTCCGTTACGTGGGGTGTGAAGATCTGGGTTGCGCCAGCTAATTGGGCCATCTCTATATCACTGGCTAAGCTTCTAGGATAGCTTTCAAGGTCTTCATTGGCGGCAAACTGTGTGGGATTGACAAAGATAGAGACGACGACTTCGTCTGCACATCGGGCAGCATGCCGAATTAATTGAAGATGCCCCTCATGTAGAGCTCCCATTGTGGGGACTAGGCCAACAGAATTCCTCCAATCTTGCCTCAGTAAACGAAGATCTTTAGGCGTTTTGATTGGTACAAGTGGAGTTGATGGAGTCATTAATCTAAAGCAAATTTGAATCGGGTAGTTTCAGTCTTTTGTAAGTCATTTCTTAATGGAACTAGCAGATTGTTTGGTAACAGCAAGCCGTACCCCTTTTGTGGTTTGAAATATCTAGGTATTCGTAGTAAATGATCGTTTCATTTAATGAATATTTTGTGACCAATTGTGACAAAACAACTTTCGCAGAATTAATTTTATTCGTTGACCCCACCTAATTAAAATTTTCTTGTCGAGACTAGCCCATGAACCATCGTATTTTGGTGATTGATGATGATCCGAAGATTCTAGAAACCTGTCAGATGATTCTTGCTCCAGAGGTTTCAAAAGCCGGTGAGGAGCTAGAGTCGATGGCAGGTGAACTCTTTGAGGAAGATGTTGAAGATGATCCAGATGAAACCCTGAATGTCAAATTTGAAGTAACGACAGCTAACGAGGGTAAGATTGGAGTTGATGAAGTTGGTAAGGCTATTCAAGCTGGACAGCCCTTTACGATGGCATTTGTTGATATCCGTATGCCTTACGGAATTGATGGTCTTGAAACCGCGCGTCAGATTTTGAGTATTGATCCGGACATGGAAATTATTATTCTGACCGGATACTCAGATACTCCCCGCCAAAGTATGGCTCGGCAATTGGGTGTCAGCAATTTTCAATTGCTAAAAAAACCCTTTGACCCAGATGAATTGATGCAAATGGCTCAGTTCTTGGCTCATCGACACAATATGCATCAGCGCAGAGGTGAGCAAAGCAAATGAGAAAAAACATGAACAATGTTTAGGAGTTTTCAGCTATGCGTGTCTTAGTGATTGATGATGATCCTAATATTCTGGAGACCTGCCGCTTTATTCTTGGAGATGAGGATCAAAGCGCAAAACAGGATTTGCAGATGATGGCTAGTGCTCTCTTTGATAATGTAGAGGAAGTGGAAGAAGAGATGGTCAGTAACTTTGAAGTGACTACGGTCAATCAGGGTTTGTTGGCTTTGGAGGAAGCAAGTAACGCAATTAGCGACGGCAACCCCTATCAAATTGCGACCATTGACATGCGGATGCCACCGGGAATCAATGGTCTGGAGACCGCGAAGCGCTTGATTGAAATTGATCCCTCCATCGAAATTGTGATTGTGACAGCCTACTCTGACACCTCAAGAATGAGCATGGCCAAAGAACTCGGTGACGGTCGATTTTTACTGTTGAAAAAGCCATTTGATCCAGACGAATTGACCCAGATCGTTCAGTTTTTGGCCAATCGAAGAGACAATGAAATCTTGGAGAATTAAAAGTTGCTCACCAAAGTCCAAGTTCAAAATGTATAGCGATACTGAAGGTAGTCCCTCATGACTCATCGGATTCTCGTAATTGATGACGATCCAAAAATACTGGAGACCTGCCGTTCAGTTCTGGCACCGGAAGCAAACGTGGCCGGAGAGGAATTGCAGGCCATGGCAGATTCTCTCTTCGGTACTCAGCGAGTGGTTCCTGAAGAAGGCGTCGGCAAAGTACGTCAAAACTTTGAGGTAACGACGGTTAACCAAGGGTTGCTGGGCTTGGATGAAGCTGTCAGGGCGAACAAAATCGGCCAACCGTTTTCAATTGCCTTCATCGATATGCGAATGCCTCCAGGCATTGATGGCCTGGAAACTGCGGAGCGGCTTGTCACGATTGATCCATATATTGAAATTGTGATCGTCACAGCTTACTCAGACACATCTCGTCAGAACATGGCTGATCAACTTGGTGACAGCCGATTTCTTTTGCTGAAGAAGCCATTTGATCCAGACGAATTGACCCAGATGGCCCAGTTTCTCATCTACAGACGAGAAATTGACCAATTGAACCGAGCGTATGAGCGTTTTGTCCCCAAGGAATTCCTAAAACTGTTGAACAAGGAAAACATTCTGGAAGTGCAGATTGGTGATCACGCCGAAATGCCCATGTCCGTTCTCTTCTCAGATATTCGCTCCTTCACATCCCTCTCCGAACGTCTTTCGCCTGCAGAAAATTTTCGCTTTATCAATTCTTACCTCGGATTGATGGGGCCAGTAATCCGTAGAAATCGGGGCATCATCGACAAATTTATTGGTGATGCAATCATGGCTCTGTTCCAAGTGGAGCCAGACGATGCCGTGTGCGGAGCACTTGAAATGATTCGTTCGCTTCGCTGGTACAATCAAGGGCGTTCACGTGCGGGCTATTCTTCGGTGCGAATCGGGATAGGCATTCATAGTGGGAATGTGATGCTGGGGACCATTGGGGAGCACTACCGAATGGAGAGTTCCGTGGTGAGTGACGCTGTTAATCTGGCTTCTCGGATTGAAATGCTGACCAAACCTTTCAAAACGGATCTATTGATCAGTGAAGGTACGTACGACGGTCTGAAAGACCCGAGTCAGTACATGATTCGCCTAGTAGACATGCGCAAGGTGAGAGGTCGAAGTTTGCTGGTCAAACTTTATGAGGTTTTTGATGAGGAATACGAAGACTTGCGGGAGTTCAAAAAAGAAAATTTAGAACTGTTTGAGCTAGCGGTGAAATCATTTCACGCTTCAGAATTTGACGGTGCTCGCTCCCAATTTGAGCGTCTGGCTTCAATGGGAGTTGAGGACAGCCTTGTGGAGCTTTACTTGGAACGCCTTAAACACATCGCTGAGTATGGTGATGATGCCCCGATTGATGAGCATTTCTAAGCAAATCAGAATCTTTTAAATCAGCTGAGTTCTTGATGAAGTTTGTTCGAAGCCTACAAAACGAGATTGTAATTTCGTTCATCCTACTCGCTATGTTCCCGAGCCTCATTGGCGGCGTAGTGACTCTGATTTATTTTCAGAACATGATGGAGAAGGAAGCGCAACAAAATCTGGAACATGTGACAGAACTATGGGCTCTGGCATCTGACCAGTGGTACGAAAATGCGGCAAAAGATATTCGACAGTTAGCCAATGCCCCCAATCTATGGCAGGCGGAAGCATTTGCACAGAGAAGCCTCTTTGAACCAGACCACTATGCTGGGATCTGGCAACTGAACTCGGAAGGCCAGTTGATGCAAACGATCAAAGCAGGTGAATTGCCAGAAGAAACGGGATGGGAAACTCTCAAGGAATTCAATCAAGCTGAACTTGGCCCTCTGCAACTGCTCAAATCGGGAACAATTGCGCTACCGATTCGGGTAGAAGTAGCAAATGAGGGTCTGGTTGGTCCAGGTCAGACCAATTCGAAACTGTTAGCTCTGCTCAGCAGTCAATCGATAGTGGAGTTGTTCACAGCAAGGAATCAAGACGGACAAAGCAGAGGATTTCTTGCCGATTCAGCGGGGAATTTACTCTCGTTTGTGCCTGATAGAAGTCTGTCTGAAGAAACTTGGCAGTTGATTGAAAACTGTCGTGACCAGATTACAGGGTCTGGGGTTGTGGTGAATGACCTTGGTGATGAGGTAGTGACTGCTTATCGCTGGCTGGGCTATCCGAATGCTTGCCTAGTTATAGAAGTCAATCGGGAAATCGCTACTAGCGGGCTTGGTGGGCGTTTGCCGTTACTTGTAGCTCTGATCTTCGGAATCATCATTGGAATTTCGCTGTTGGGCGTTCGTTTTCTGAGTCGTCACTTGATGCAGCCCATTCATGAACTCGTCGGTATTGTCAATAAGGTTGCAGATGGAGATTTCACCTCTCGGCCCAAGGAAAGTCAATTGGTGGAGATCAAGAAGCTTCATCGAGCTTTTACGGACATGGCGAATAGCTTGGAAACCTACAACCGTTACCTTGAAGAACGGGTTTCTCAGCGCACCTTGGAATTGAATGAAAAAAATCTGCAGCTTCGCGAAACCATGCGCTTGCTCGATGAAGAAAAGAAAAAGCAGGTACAGCAGGCATACAACGCAGGTATTGTTGAACACGCAATCAGTGTTCTACACAACATCGGGAACGCGATTACCCCGCTAGCGGTCCGACTTCAAAAGCTTCATCAAAATAAGGCAGAATCCCAGTTTTCGGGCTATCTCCAACAGTTATGTAGTTTGTTGGAACAGCACCAGGGGGATCTTGGGGACTTTTTTAGCTCTCCCCGCGGTCAACAGTTTCTTCCATTCCTGAAGCAGCTCACACAAACCTCTGACCAACAGAAAGTGGATGAGCTTAAGTCGATGGATGTGATGGCCCATCAGCTTGATCACATCACGGAAATCATTGCTTTGCAGCAGAAGTATGCTACACAGCAGTCGCAGACCGAAGAGATTCAGATCGCGCAGGTGATTGATGATGCCATGGAAATGATGAAGCCAGCATTCGATAAACGAAACATCATGGTCATCGAAGAAATTCAGCCAGAACTACCGAAAATTCAAAATGATCCAAACAAGCTCGTTCAGATCTTTATGAATTTGTTCAAGAACAGTATCGAGAGCATTGATCAGTGCCTGCGTGCCCCCAAAGATGGGTATCAGGGGAGGGTCAGGGTGGGAGCTACGATCCTGGGAAGTGATCAGCTTCAGATG